>DATNQS010000479.1:0-2232 GCA_036703925.1 Candidatus Sericytochromatia bacterium | reverse complement strand
GGCTAAGTAGTACAGCAACCTGTGAGATTACGTTTGTAATCTCACAAGATGATGAGTAAAAGTGAGTAATCACGCTCTGCCCCAACGCGTTTGCCGCTCTTGTTCATCCACGTGACAGAACGGTTCACGCTATCTCAGGCTTGATCGCTGAGGGCTTGATTTCGCAAGCGTTTAACGCCTATCGTGATACCAAATTACACGAATGAGTCTCCGACCCGATCGATGCTCTCGTTCCTATGGGCTTTACGCACAAGCTGAAAAGCCGCTGCTGTCGTTGGTTAGTTGCTCAAATCGCAACGGGGCAAGGGGGTGGAAGAGGGAAGCGGCGGCTGTATAAGGCTTTCAAGGATTGTGTCAGTTGGCGGCTAGTCCAGCATCGGTAGCAGAAGCTAATCATGAGCCACGTTTATCAATGGGCACCTTAGAACTAACAGATACACATCTAACCCGGTCAAAGCGATCGGTTTTTTGCCTTATGGACCGTAAGCCGATCATGCTGCTGCTGGCTGTCAGGTGACACGAGGATTTTCAGACATAACGGCGAAACGCAGCGGCGGCAGAAAAGGCTGAACTCAGCACTAGCGGCTTGCGACCGTCCGCTGCCGTGAGGTGCTGGGCTGATGACGTCTACGATGAGACTGAGATGGCTTGAAGCTGTTTTTCAATCGCATCACAGGCCACACCAACCCCATTTTCTGCTCGGATGATACCTCCAACTGCTGCAGCTTTAGTTGCATAACGAGGCTTTTCTAACAACTCTCTTAACTGCTTGGCTACTCGTTCTGCTGTGTACTGCTTTCGAGGAATTGTCCGCGACGTTCCCAAGCGTTCAACTCTTGCGGCATTGTCCGGTTGGTCATGACTATATGGCATCACAAGCGTTGGGCAACCGGCCCGTAAGGCCTGAGCGGTTGTGCCAATGCCACCTTGATGCACGATCGCACAAGCACGCGAAAAAATTTGAGAGTATGGAACATAACCTATAGCAAGTATGTTCTCTGGGAGATCCTTTGGCGGAGCATTTTTACCCATCAATAAAACAGCACGGCGGTGCAGTTGCTTTGCAGCTTGAACACTTTCTTGATAAAACCGACCAGGAGCCATCACTGCGGCTGAACCTAAAGTAAAAACAATGGGGGGATCGCCCCCATCCAAAAACTGCTGGAGTGCTGGTAAAAGTTCTGTTTCACTTTCATTGCCATCATAGAAGGCAAATCCGGTGGTCCCTGTCTTTTTTGCCCAGTCAGGTTGAGGCTTTGCAAAGACTGGAGAGAACAGTGCTAAGACAAGATAAGGCGAATATTTATCATCAATGAAGGGATTGCCTACCAGAGGTGGTAAGCCAAGCTCGCGTCGTAATTGGTGGATTGGCTCTGCCCAGGACTGAGACAGCACCTTTGATAATTGAATGATGCCTCGGTTAGCCAGCGAACCCAGCCCCCGTAACTTGGCAAGCAAGGGCAATACAGGTAAGACGGATGGATCATAAACCGAAAGAAACGAGGCAGGCTGTAAGACAGCAAAGGCCCACGGAATGTCTAATTTTTCTGCAACCAAGCGAGCCGCCGCCACTCCTTCGCCTGTAATGATGAAAGCTGCATCTTTGGCACTAGCCATCAAATCAGTGTAGGTTTCACGCAAATGCGCACAAACCCAATTTTTGATGACATACTCTGTGCCCGTTTTCAGATCCATCATCCGCGCCATCTCTTGCGGATCGTTAAGCGCAGTGTTATCAGGGCGTATGCGGTGAAACTCGAAGCCGAGAGCCTCGATTTTGTCTTGATATTCTTTGTGAGTTGCAAAGACGACATCGTGACGACGCTTTCGTAATTCAAGCGCGATCGCAATTTTGGGATGCAAATCACCCAAAGACCCAATGGTGGTTAAAACAATGCGGCTCACTACTGCGCCTCTCATTAACAAAATGTCATTAACGAAACGTATAGATCTACTTGCTTGACCTTAAAGCCTTGCTTCCCCAACAGTGAAATTGGAGTACTGCCCTCACCGAGATACGAAGTAGCCCAACGATTAATAGACGGAAAGTTTCTGCCCCTCTCTCCTAGCTTACTGGACTAAAACTGGCCTCAATCACCGTTTAGTTATAGTCTGCAACACCGATGCTCTCGTTCCTGTTGGCTCCGATACACAAGCTAGGGTGTCGATTCTATCGTTGGTCCGTTGCGGGTGGCAGCAGCGGTCCCAATACTGAGCCTCACTTCGACAGAT
>DATNQS010000478.1:0-8657 GCA_036703925.1 Candidatus Sericytochromatia bacterium | reverse complement strand
CTCAGCCATATCGGGGGATTCTAGAGATGGTGGAACCATTGCTCTCACTAGCACCACTGCTTCCATCACGGCTGGCAGCTTGAACAGCAGTGCTATTGCCTTCGGCGATACACAAGGCGGCAATGTAGCCGTTACATCTGCCAGAGATATTACGATCGAGACCATTAATGCTCAGGCACGCGCACGTTCTGGGGAGGGAGAAACGGTCAGCGGCACAGGTGGCAACGTGACACTGACCACAAATGGCTCTGGTGCCATTCGCTTGCTCAACACATTTGTTGATGCAGCAGGCAGAGATGCCAGTATTTCTAGCATTGGTCTTGGGTATGGCGGCGGGGATGGTGTTGACCCCAGCCTTAGCGGTGACATCGCCATTACCCACGGGGGCGGCGTAACGAATACGCCCTTCACGGTTGGTGATGCAACGGTCAATGGTTCAGCAGGCATCATTGATGCCAATGGCACATCCGTTTTACCACTTGGCAGTAGCTTCGCCGTTGCGCCCATCGGAGGGCTGGCAGGCGGAACGCCACCTAGAATTACGGTTGCGTCGGTCAATACACCACCAACTTTAAGCGCAAACTCATTGCTGTCTGGGGCAACAAAAAATGTCCCGTTTACGATCAATTACGCTGACCTTGCTCCTGGCGTGGCAGATGTTGACCAGGACGTGACAACACTCACGATCGCATCGATCGCCCCTGGTGCCACACTGACCCTTAACGACAATCCAGTTAGTCCTGGCAGCATCAACCTTGCTCCAGGTGATGTGCTGGTCTATACGCCGCCACCCGACGCAACAGGGCTACTCAATGCGTTTACCCTGAACGCCAGTGATGGTGTATCGACCTCTAACCCTGTGACCATACAGGTGAATGTTCAGGCAGTTGTAACTATTCCAACACCCGATCCGATCCCGGAGCCAATTCCTGAGCCAATTCCGGAGCCAGTTCCCGATCCGATCCCTGAGCCAAGACCCCTGCCAATACCCGATCTCTGTACGCTGGCAGCCTGTGGGCAATCCAGTATCAAGCCAGAGGTTAATTCCCTTCCTGCATTCAGGCTGGCTCCAGAGACCCCAGACGATCGCTTCACCCGTACATTTGAATCGTATCTCGGTCTTGGTGAAACCATTGCCAGGTCTCGCGAAGAGCCGAGAGAGATCGTCCAGCGCATTGAGAAAGATACGGGTGCTAAACCGGCTTTCATTTATGTCAGCTTTGTACCGACCTCACTTCAGACGGCTGATGTGACCCAGCCCAAACAAGCTGGGGTGGATGAAACCGCCGCCGATACGAGTTCCGCTCAGACAGGTCAACATAGTACCGACCAACTAGAACTAGTCGTCATTACGGCAAAAGGTGATGCCATTCGCAAACGCCTTCCAGAGGCAATCCGCGCCAATGTACTGCCTCTGGCGCAGCAGTTCCGTAATGAAATCTCAGATCCGCGTAAGACGCGCGCTACGACATATCTCAGCACCAGCCGGCAGCTTTACCAGTGGCTGATCGAGCCGATCGCCGCCGATTTAGAAATCAGAGGTATCGACAATCTGGTGTTTTTGATGGATACCGGGTTGCGATCGCTCCCTATAGCGGCTCTCCATAGCGGGCAGGGCTTTCTCATCGAAAAATACAGCATCGGCGTAATGCCCAGTGTGAGTCTCACTGACACGCGCTACCGCAATATTCGAGACGTGAAGGTTCTGGGGCTAGGCATCTCAGAAAGCACTCAAGATCAATCGCCACTGCCAGCCGTACCCGTTGAAGTCTCCATCCTGGTGAACCAACTCTGGTCGGGGCGGCTTGCTTTTAACAAGAATGTCACCCTCGAAAATCTCAAAGCCTTTCGTCAAGAGCAACCCTTTGGCATCCTTCACCTGGCAACCCATGCAGAATTTTACCCTGGCACGATCGACAACTCTTATATCCAGCTTTGGAACGCCAAACTACGGCTCGATCAAGTCCGTGAACTAGGCTGGAACGATCCGCAAATCGAACTACTCGTGCTGAGTGCCTGTGCCACCGCACTGGGCGATCGCGAAGCCGAACTTGGCTTTGGCGGGTTGGCTGTGCAAACAGGTGTTAAAACGGCTGTTGCTAGCCTATGGTATGTCAGCGATGCCGCCACTACTGCTCTCATGGCTGGCTTTTACAAAGACTTACGCACGGCTCGTATTAAAGCTGACGCACTCCGACAAGCGCAGCTAGCAATGGCAACAGGCAAAGTCTTTCTGCAAAACGGGCGCTTGCAGGGCATCGAAACAGGCGAAGGCATTGCGCTCCCACCTGCTAGCCTTGCTATCCGCGATCGCCAACTCTCTCATCCCTACTACTGGGCAGCCTTTACCATGATTGGCAGCCCGTGGTAAGGGAAGGCTCAAGGATGAAAGCTAAAAGCTAAAGAGCGCTACAACTTTTTAGCCGTTAGCCCTTATCTCTACTCAGTATCCCGTTGCTGCCAGATCGAGCCGTGGTACATAACTTGATCGCTCTATGGTCGTCCACCAGTCTGCATCGTCATACAGGTGCAAAATTCTAAAGCCTGGTTTTTCTTCATCCAGCGCAAATTCAGTGCTACCTGGCTCAAATTGAATGCAAGTTGAGGGCGTACCTAAATACTGCACACCATGCCGGGTCTGACTATAGTCTTGATGAATGTGCCCAAAGAGCACTAGCTTTACCTGCGGATGGCGATCAAGCACCGCAAACAACGCCTCAGGATTTCGCAACGTGCTGCTATCTAGCCAATCAGACCCAACCACAAACGGCGGATGATGTAACCCAATGAGCGTTGGCACAGCTCCAACAGTCTCTAGCTGCTCATCTAACCACTCCAGGCTAGTGGCTGACAAATGACCATGAACACAGCCCGTTACCTGAGAATTTAGCAGCAAGAAATGCCAACCACCGGCTCGAAACGATTTTTGGGCAGACATTAAGCCCCTGGTCAAAACCTGCTCCATCTCTGGCAGGCGATCGTGATTTCCCGGTAGCCAGTAAGTTGGAATCGCTAACGGAGCCAACATCGACTGTAGCAAGGCATAAGACTCTGGCTTGCCATCTTGCGACAAATCCCCCGTCAGCAAGAGTAGATCGGGCTGTGGTTGCAGCCGCGCTACTTGCCGCACAACGGTCTGAAACGACTCTTGCGTTGGCAGCCCTAACAGGTGACGACGCTCGTCTGCAAACAGATGCATATCAGTAAGCTGAACAACACGAAGAGGAGACATCATAGTTATGTAAGGCAAATCTACGGCGAATCAGACACGGCTGAGGCTAAACCCTATACATCTTGAGTTGAAAGGGAGACCGCTAAGGCAATAAGAAAGCTGGATAGTCTGCACTGGTAGCATCCAGGATAACTAGGATCAACGCTCTGTAGTGCGATCAGTCGCAGTACGTCTAGTGATCTTTGTCACCTCCGGCGATCGCCTTGTACCAGGATGCCTCGCCTGCAACTATCCTTAAACGCTGTACCATCATTAAAAAGAAGTGTCACCCAGACGATGCAAAGCAGACCATCGATCGCCTATTAAGGTCTTTGAATTAGCTTTAAAAGCATCGCCCAATCCTAGCGCCCTAGAGCTGGCATTCCGTTCGCTTTCCCAGAAGCCTTTGCTGGCGCAAAGATAGACCCGTTAAAGAAGCTGATACCTTTAAGCTGCGTTTACCTTGTTAGAAGCAAAAACGTAATACTAAAAAAGTGTCCCTGCTTTTGTCTACCAGGAGTAGCTTTAATGCTCTATAGCTTTGGGCTGAGAGGCTTCATACTGCGCCGTGAAAGGAATGTCACCAGGAGCAGAACTCAGGCTTAACGTGCCATTGAGGGTTTGCTCGGCGATCGTTCCTTGTACTTTCACAGTGCCCTGGCATTTGGGTAAGTAACTCGCCTTTCCCTGTAGTGTCAGTTGTTGCTTCTCCCAGTTTCCAGACATAGAGGGGCGTTCCGCTGCCCGTTCGCCCAACGTTTTGATCGTGTCTGCCGCCAGCAGCGAACCTGTCAGGTAAATGCCAGACTGTTGCACCAGAAGCACAAGCTGATCGGACTTCAAGCATCCTGGTAAGTCTTGAGCAGGAATCTGGTAGCGTCCGTCAATTTTTTGAGCCGCTTTGAGGTTAGCTTCACCGTATGCCGTGACGACACTGAACAAAGTAACGACAGACGTGATCGCGACAGCGTAGAAAGTCAACGATTTGAGATTGAAATGATTTCCCATCGGTTAATGCTTAATGATTAGCTTTCGCAGGTAGTTACTGTCAGTCGGTAGTGAGAAGGTAAAAAGCAACTTAAAACGCTTCTTCCCTTACCTCTCATCGCTCATCTTCGATTCTTCATCCGTTTCCCCCTTACTCATCGCCGAAGTTATCACTGCTGGTTCGTTCAGCCCACTCCCAGTAGCGGCATTGAGCACGGATGACAGGTGTGCCGTCACTTGACTGTAGCGGCGGGTGATCAGCAAGGACGAGTGACACTGTACTGCTAATTGATCGGCGTAAAAGCCCAACGTTTGACGTTCCAGACCCCATTCACGGCTGGCTCCGGCGATCGTTAAGTCTACTTTAGCCGAGGCTTCCACGACAGCAGCGATCGGGTTATCCGACTCAATCTGTGGCGTGTGAATGCGAGCGCGCACTGAAGGGGGTAACTGCTCCATCAGCGTCCGAAACTCGTAGGTGCGATCGTTAGCTTGATGGCTCTGGGTAAGGCTGAGAATCGTCAGAGAGGAATTTTTGCTGTTCAGAAGAATGCGTAAGGCAATTTCCAGCCCTAAGTCATTGTGCAAATCAGAAACGTACGGCACCAGTAAGTGTTCTAGCTTGCCGTGCTGACGGTCAACAAAAACAGCGACATCCGTGCGCGCAGTACTGAGGATTTGCCCCACACGCCCCCCCAACCGATTACGGTTAAAGGCAGGACGGTGCCAGCCCATTAAAATGAGATCGGCACGATCGCTCTCTGCAATTCTGGCTGTTTCCTGCGCGACATCGGTTGCAACCCGTACGATCGGACGCACTAAGGGTCGTACTAACGGTGGCTCAAGGCTTGCTATGAGTGCTGCTAATTGCCGCTCTCGTTCAGCAATGAGTCGCTCTGCCTCGGCTGGAGTGCCACCGAAAGCAAATTCTTCATCAAGCTGAACCAGGCTCAAGGGATAAATTGCAGCGGGCGCTAACTGCAAGGATTGGTCAGTGTCACCCAGCGCGATCGTCACCGCCAATTCAACCAAACCTTTTTGGCTAGTGGGATTGGCAATAGGCACGATAATTCGATACGCTGGCTCGATTTCATCCGTAGTTGATTCAACAACATCCTTGCGGATCAACCGTTTAGGATACGTCCACTCCAGCAGTGGCGAGGTCATAAAGGTTGTCACCAACGCCATAATCACCAGCATTGTAAACAGCAGCGGCGAGATGACATTCAGGCTTAAACCAATGTTTAGCACAATGAGTTCGGTCAAGCCGCGCGTATTCATCAGCCAGCCTAGCGCTGAGGCTTCTCGCTTTTCAATTCCAGAGACCCTGGCTGCAAAGTACGTGCCACAATATTTGCCTACGATCGCGACCAGGACAACCAGACCGCACAGCAGCCATAAAAACGGCGTATTGAGCAAGCCGATTTGAGTCCGCAAACCACTGTAGGCAAAGAAAACGGGTAGGAGAAACGTCAGCACAAAATCTTCAGTCTTTTGCGCCAGTTCTCGCGTTAGCCCCGGATGTTTGGGCATCACTGCGCCAATCAAGAAGGCACCAAAAATCAGGTGAATGCCAATCAGCTCTGTAACCAGGGCAGAAAGCACAACACCCATATAAATAACCGCCAGGACGAACTGATTTAGCCGTCCGCTGCGATCGTAGTAGGCGGCAAACGTTTTCAGAAACTTCCGCCCTACTGTCACCATAAACGCAATGTAGACAAGTGACAGCACAATAGTAGGAATCGCTCCTGCCATGGTGTTTGTGCGCGTAACCGCGATCGCCAGCGCCAGCAGACACCACGCCGTTACGTCATCGACTGCCGCACACGTTAACGCCATCGTTCCCAGCCGCGTGTTCTGGAGGTTATTTTCGGTAATAATTCGCGCCAGCACCGGAAACGCCGTAATGGACATTGCCGCACCCAAAAAAAGCGCAAATGCTGTAAACGAGACGACCCCACTTGAAACCAGTGGATAAAGCAGCAGCGCCAGCAGCGAGCCCAGCGAAAACGGCACCAGAATGCTGACATGAGAGACCAGGACCGCTATATCAAGCTGGCTCCGCAGATACTTTGGGTCAAGCTCCAGCCCAATCAAAAACATGAAAAAGATCAGCCCAATCTGAGCCAGCACATTCAGAAAGGGAATCGTTTCGGGTGGAAAGAGTGCGGTCGCCAAACTAGGTGCCAGCAATCCGAGCAGGGACGGTCCTAGCATCACTCCAGCGACAATCTCACCAATGACTAACGGCTGCTTAAGGCGACGAAAACCTAACCCAACGATACGGGAAAGACCGATGACAATAAGGATTTCGATTAGAACATGGACGATAATATCGAATTTCATTGGAGTGGTAGAAGAAGGGAAAGAGTCGTGAGGAGGAGAGAAGAAGTGACGCAGGCGTTGCTTGTGCTACTGCGCCAACGCGTTTTGAGCTATGGCGTTTCCTTTAGAAGAAGCCACACCTCCTTCCTCTTCGATCGCCTTACTTTTTAACAAGAAAATAACTGTGGCTGACCCGGTTGAACGTTGCTGTAATGCTGTTTTTTTGGCTCTCTTCACTTAGTTGATTTTCTTAACGGTTAAACACTGACCATAAACTTACCCCTTACTTTTTGCCATCAACGTTACTATCGGCATTTGGCAGTTGCAAGGCTCGTCCGCGCCACGTCCAGCCCCAGCCAGTTTCGGTCTTGATGATGGAAATAATCGCGATCGCTGCCACAAGTACACCACCCACACCTGTGAGCCACCAATAACGGGGTGGCATAGCAGTCACGCGCTCAATGGAGCGACGCAGGTCGTACTGTAACCCGATCGCAACCAGGGCAAGCACGAGCGTTAGCACGTTCACAAGACTGAACCCGATAGTGCCACTTTGGTAGAGCGTAGCAACCAACGCTAACCAGGGCAGCACGCAAACCCAGACCATGATTGTGGCTGAAAAAAGGCTCGTAGAAAGCTGGCGACGGGAGCCTAGATGCCAGTTTTTAGTCCAGCCTTCCCAAACTGCAGCTAGCGATCGATACATACGCACCGATGCCAGCTCTGCACCAGCGGCATAGTAGAGCTTCAGCCCTTTCTGCTTGGTACGCCGCGCCAGTTCGACATCTTCCACCGCTTGATCGGCAACTGCCTGGTGTCCACCGAGTCGTTCGTATGCGGTACGCCGAAACAGCATAAACATTCCGGCTGCAAAAGCCGCCTCAGCGTCAGGGTCATTCACTTCATTAAAGTCGAATCCGGCAATGAGTAAACTCATCATCCACGGTTGCACCAGCCATTCTGCAAGGCAACCACAAACAATCTCGGGACAGAGGGTCAGTAAGTCAACCTGCTTTTTTTGTACGGTTTTCACTGCCGCGACGATCGCCCCTGGCTTAAGCCTCACATCCGCATCCAGAAACAACAAGAACTCTCCGGTTGCCTGCGTAGCTGCCTGAACACACGCCCAATTTTTGCCTGACCAAATTTCGTTTTCGGGTCGCGGTTTGCCCACCAGCACCCGTAAGCGGCGATCATTAAGGGTTTGCTGAAGCGTTTGGACGATCGTTAGCGTGGCATCACTTGACTGGTCATCAACCACCCACACGTCTAACTGTTCTGTGGAGAGCGTTGTGTTTTCTAAAACAGACCGCACACACGCTTCAATATTTTCTGCCTCGTTATAAGCAGGGATGATGACTGAAACGGTAGAAACTGTGGCTGAGTCGTCTGGCGGCACAATGCTGGCGGGATCGAGTGCGATCGTCAGCCTAGGAGCGGTTTCAGCAATGCGACGTAATCTGGCTGAGTAAGTCACCACCCCAATCAGAGCGATCACTGTCACTGCAAGTAGTATCAAAGGTTTAACAACGGTAGGTTCTGTCCAGCTTAAAGATTGAGTTGATTTTGAACATGACCCAATGGACGGCTTTTCTAAAATGCCTGCTTAGAGGTTGTTTAAAGAGGGTTTAGCAGTTAAACCGCGACTACATAAACAAAGTCCGCCGACGCGGACTACCGAAAAGCAAGGGTTTTACAACCTGCGGCGGCAGTTTATAGCCCGTTGGGCATGGCTGTGCTAGCGTCTCTGTAGCTGCGACTTTAGTCGCCAAGGCTACAGGAATCTGGACCTTTAAAGCATCCTCTTAGGTTGCCTTACCAATCTATGTCCAGCAGTCAACACAAGTGTACCGCAGGGCTTCAGGAAATCACATCACTGCTTTTCTTTTCAGGAAGATTTAGTTTCTTTAGAAAAGATTTAGATTCCTTGCTTATAATTTGTACAGACATCTTTGTATTGCTTCAACAATTGCAAGCAATTAGCACCTTATACTCCCTTTGAACGATGCCCCGGATACTCGTCATCGACGACGACCCTGCAATTTCAGAACTCGTCGCCGTAAATCTCGAAATGGCTGGTTATGACGTGAGCCAAGCGGCTGATGGCATCAAGGGTCAAGCAATGGCTTTG
>DATNQS010000477.1:0-1594 GCA_036703925.1 Candidatus Sericytochromatia bacterium | reverse complement strand
GCGGGCAATCCAACGCGCAGGTGGTGCGTTAGACGGTGCCGATCTACGTCAAGTCGAGATCCATCGCATTAATGAGGCATCGGCAAGACAGGTCATTAATGTCGATGTGCAGCAAGTGCTCCAGTCGGGCGATCGCAGCCGTGATATTGTTCTGCAACAGGGCGACAAGCTTGTCATTCCCACTGCGGCTACCGCTGCTAGCAATCTCACTGGCATGGTAGCAACGCCAGAGCGTTCAGCCAGAAGCGTAGAAAGCACAAAGTAACAGGTTTAGCGCTCAGCGTTCGGCTGTCAGCTATTAGCGTTCGGTATTTTAGAGGAAGGCGTACAACCTGAAGGGCGAAAGCTTTTCACTCCTACAGTTAATGTGTTTGAGAACTACCTAAATCCGACGCTGATCGCTAAGGGCTGACCGCTTATTGTACCGAACTGTCAGCACCTTGACTTTCAGGCAAGTATGGCAAGACCCGATCGCAGCAAAACAGTGTTCCGGCGGCGACACAGATGGGTACTGCCAGCAAACTCACAAACGGAATGCTAACCAGCACCAGGCAACTCCAGCTAAAGGTGGCACTGGCAGGCAGAGATCGCCCAAACACCCCTAACTTACGACGAAAACTCAAGCGACGACGTTCTAACGGCGCATCCAGAAAATCCAGACCCACTAGCAGCGCTGCCAGTGCTACACCACCGACGCTGGCGATCGCTGTTCCTACGGGTGGCAGAAAGTTGAGCACCAGTAGCGGTAGCCCCAGCACGATCGTCAGCAGCAGCTTTTTAAGCTGAAACGTAACGGCACGCCAAATATCTTGCACAGCATGGCTGAGACTGGGCGACCCGATCGGCAACTGTCCCATGCGTAACCGTTCTGTTTGTTCTGCCAGATTGCCATACCAGGGAGCACCCAGAATGGCTCCGAACTGTACGAGCAGTAGTCCTGTTAGGACGAAGAGCGCGATCGCGAGTAAAAAGCGCAGCACGTCATCGAGAAACGTAGCCCCTGTTGGCACCCAGGTTAAAAGTCGGGAAGCCCAGGGCGGCAACCCAGCTACCCATTGCGCCAACCATAGCGGAACGCCAGAAGCCCATTGATCAATCCCTCGCCAAGCGGGAAGCAGTAACCCAGCATAGAGCGCTGCTCCGATCGCAACATTCACCATAATCGGGATTGCCACACAACCCCATAGCTGAGGCGTTTTCTGGAGCAGCAGCAGCGCTTGTAACGGGTAGGTTGGCCCTGCAACGAGACCAACAGGCAACGACCCGACACGATGAAGGAGCTTAGAATCTGACTCTTCGGTCATGGTGTTCCTTGCAAAAGGCAATGAAAAGGTTACCAGAGTGGCAATAAAAGAGAAATGTTTCTACTATATCTATAAGACCTGCATAGATAGGGTGGCTCGTCAATAATGTTTAACCGTTGTTTACATTCTTGGATAGATGAAAACTAACTCTGTGAACGATCAGCCGACGCAACTTTATCGCTTTTTAGGAGACTTCAAGCAACGAATCTGGCTGTTTGGTGTTTCTTTCTGGGTACTTGGCATCATCGATCGCAGCATCGCTATCTTCTCTGATGGCAATTTATCTACCC
>DATNQS010000476.1:0-3743 GCA_036703925.1 Candidatus Sericytochromatia bacterium | reverse complement strand
AGCACCGTCTGATCAGACGCTAGCGCATCAATCGGCGTAATGTTGAACTGTGTTATGTCAGGCACCGCATTGGTCAAAACAGCCATACTCAAATGCCCCTTGATTTAATTGTGCGAAAAGCATATTTAGACTAGCAGAGGTTGTTTACTCGCAGCTACAGAGATTTTATTTGATTTGTGAACCTCGACTCTTGTTTTAGCGGTCAGCTTTGAGCCTTGAAGCCAATGCTGGCTACTGACATAACGCGCGATCGCTTTACAGCCGAAGTGCAGCCGAACTATAGCCGAAACTGTCGGTACACGTCGCTGGCGGCGCGATGCAGGAGCGAATGACGATAGACAAGTGCTTGCAGATCATCGGCATAGCCGCCACCAATGACACAGGCGATCGCTGTTCCGTGAGCTACGCACGTACTGAGTACCTGCATTTCACGCCGAAACAGCCCGGTATCGGTAAGGCACAATTTGCCCAAGCGATCGCCAAAATGGGGATCAACGCCTGCGTCATACAGCACCAGATCTGGCTTCACGTCCGTTAGCAAGGCTGGCAAATAGTCTGCCAATGTTTGTAGGTAGGCATCATCTTCCATCCCTTCTGGCAGCGGCACATCCAGATCGCTATGCTGCTTCGTACCTGGAAAGTTGACTTCACAGTGCATAGAGAACGTAAACACGTCAGGATCATCCTGAAAAATGAACGCCGTGCCGTCACCTTGATGCACGTCTAAATCGACAATCAAAACCGTCTGCACCAGCCCTATTTTCTGCAAGACACGGGCAGCGATCGCCAGATCATTAAAAATGCAAAATCCCGAACCATAAGCAGGAAACGCATGGTGTGTCCCGCCTGCTGTGTTGCACGCCAAGCCATACTGCAACGCTAACTTAGCAGTGAGAACGCTGCCACCGACCGCCACACACGTCCGCTGTACCAACTCGGGACTCCACGGCAACCCAATTCGTCGTTGCGCTTTAGCATCCAGTGTGCCCTCGTAGTATGCCTGCACATACTCCGGCGTATGCACTAGCTCCAGCCACTCCTGCGGCGATCGCTCTGGGGTCTGAAACTGCCCTACATCCGCCACACCATCCCCCAGCAGCCTTTCATACAGCATCCGAAACTTTGGCATGGGAAACCGATGTCCTTCTGGCAATGGCGCGACGTAATTGGGGTGATAGACGATCGGTAGAGCCATGAAAAGGAAGCATTACTGGATGGGTAAAGCGGTTCTGGCAGACTGGAACGCGATCGCGTGCTACAGAAACTGCTTTAAAAGAACAAAGCTTGACAATCCCCCTCCTATTTTAGAAGAGGGAATTGTCAAGCTTCGTGTGAAAGGCTGAGGTAGCTGCTTACAGCATCGAACCACTCATGCTGTAAGACATGGGATGAAACCGTGCTTTATGGCATGGGATGAAAGAGCAAATCTGGGAAAAAGTAGTTAAAGACAGCCCAGGTAGAAACCGCAACCGATGTTGAGACGACCGCGAGAACAGGGGCAAGAGAAAGATACCGCACGAAAAAATTAGGTTGATTATTTTGGGTTGCCATATCAAGCAAGGAGATAAATTTAACGCTCTAAGTTTACCATTAATGGCTGTTTCTGCCCTGGATCGTAACAAGGATGCAAACTCAAATCATTTGTGATGCTCAACCTATCAATCGCAGCACTCAGATAAGCTGACGAATCAATGGCATTAAGACCGTCCTCTTTGAGTTTTGAGTTTTGAGTTTTGAATTACTTTTACCTTCATCCCTCATCCCTCCCAACAAATTCCCATCGATCAAACCTTGCTGCTTGACCACACCGTTGGTTTTGTTCATCCAGCACATCCCAAATCACGACAGACTGAATCCGAAAGCGTTGTCCGATGCTGGAGATGCGAATGCCCTGGTAATTGCTGATGTAGCCGTTGGCTTTTGCCTGGGCAAGGAGGCGATCGCGCTCTGCTTGTTCCACAGGTTCTGCGGTGAGCCGCGATGGCGTTTGGGTAAACTGTGCCCAATCCATTTCCCAGAGTGCCAGTGCTGGTTGGTTGCCATAGTTCAGCAAGGGATCTGCCTCTGTGCCGTGCGAAACAACAACGAATGGAGCATTGAACAGTGCTTCGGCGATCGCTGTCGGAGAGCCTTGCACGTTTAAAAGCGGGCGATCGAGCCAGTGCTGAAAGCTGCGTAATAACCGCTGGCTATGGCGGATCACATTCGGTTGCTGCCAGGGTGGTTTAAGATTTGTCACGATCGGTTTTGGTGCTTAATTGAAGTCAACGTGCTTACAGCGCATAGCTAGATTCGCTTACAGAATACTATGATGAAGATGTTTAGAATTCTTCATAAAAAGCCGTGGTGACTCAACAATTGACCCTCGCGCCCCTTGAGAAGCTCACCTGGGAATGGCGCGGTTACTCGATTCAATACACTGTCGCGGGTACAGGCGCACCGCTCCTGCTAGTACATGGCTTTGGAGCGTCGCTCGGTCATTGGCGGCAGAATATTCCAGTGCTGGCAGCAGGTGGTTATCAAGTGTTCGCGATCGACCTGTTAGGGTTTGGCGGCTCGGCAAAGCCAGCGCTTGACTACAGTCTGGAGCTTTGGCAGGCGTTGTTGAAGGATTTCTGGAGCGCCCATATTCAAGTGCCCACCGTCTTTGTTGGGAACTCGATCGGGGGTCTGCTGTGCCTGATGATGTTGGCAGATCATCCTGAAACTGCCGCTGGCAGCGTCTTGCTTAACTGCGCTGGCGGTATGAACCATCGCCCTGGTGAGTTGGCTCCACCGCTACGGTTTATCATGGCAACCTTCAATAATTTGGTGCGATCGCCGCGCTTTGGTGGTTTCGTCTTCAACCAGATTCGCCAAAAGCATCGCATTCGCCGTACCTTGTCGCAGGTGTACCGCAACCGAGATGCCATAACCGACGAACTGGTAGATATGCTTTACGCTCCTTCCTGCGATGAAGGTGCCCAAAAGGTGTTTGTCTCTGTCTTGACTGCGCCGCCTGGTCCTAGCCCCGCCGAACTATTGCCCAGGGTTAGCCAACCGCTGCTGGTACTCTGGGGTGCCGATGATCCCTGGACGCCGATCGCAGGTGCTGCCATCTATCAGAAGCATGCCGCATCACATCCACTCAAGTTTGTGTCTATTCCTGATACGGGTCACTGTCCCCATGACGATCGCCCAGAGGTTGTAAATCCACTCATTCTAGAATGGCTTCAGGAGATTGGAGTGTAACGGTGTGAGGAGCGTTTTGTGAGTCTGACACTGACAGAGACAGAGATCCATGTCTGGCAAGCCAATTTAGCGCTTTCGCCAAACGACTGCCATCACTTAGCGCAAACACTGTCGGCTGACGAGAGGGCACGGGCAGAACGGTTTCGCTTTCCGCGCGATCGCGATCGCTTCATTGTCAGCCGGGGGACTTTGCGTACGCTTTTAGGACGCTACTTGGATACATCACCCGATCGCGTGCAGTTTCGCTATGGCGACAAAGGCAAACCTGCGTTAGCCGAGCCATTAGCAGGCGTTGGGCTAGAATTCAATCTTTCACATTCAGAAGACTTGATGGTTTGCGCGATCGCCTATCAGCAAGCGATCGGCATCGATCTAGAATACCTCCGCCCTGTCGCTGACTTAGAAAATCTAACACAGCGCTTTTTTACACCACAAGAACACGCCGCTATTCATGCCTTAGAGGGCGATCGTTGCTTGCGCTCTTTTTTCCAGCACTGGACATGCAAAGAAGC
>DATNQS010000475.1:0-5241 GCA_036703925.1 Candidatus Sericytochromatia bacterium | reverse complement strand
GACCTTATCAGACGAAGACGCTGAGAAACTTTGGAATGCCATGCACCCTGACGAGCCACAGCCAGCAGACAGCTTGTAGACTTGGGTTTAAGTCTGCCAACCGTTTGTAAGGCAAAACCTCTAGAACGATCGTTGATGTAGTAATCGACGCTCGCTGGAGTGACTACAGCCAAGACTAACCAGACCGACTTCCTTGCTTTTGACAGTTCTCTACCGTAAACATGCAGGTTGCATTCGGGCGCTTGGTTTTTCTTGAGCGATCGCCCAAAAAAGTTGGCACTCTCAGACTAATGCTGGGAGTGCTAAAGATGGGTCACATGCATTGAGCCTTTAAAGCATTAGCCCTTAGGGGATAGTAACGTTGCTCAAGCCAGGTACGCATTTCAGCCTCGGGTACGTTGTAGAGCGATCGACTGGTTGCAGGATCATGAGCATTCCGCCAGCGCTGACCATCTGCATCAGTGGTCTGCCAAACTTGCGGTTCTGCATCTGCCATCAAGCGCTGCTCAAACCTTTGCGCCGCTTGCTCTAACCAGGTCAAAACCGATCGCTTTAAGTGCGTCGCTGCACTTTGTTTGGGTATGGTGTCCTACAGTGGTTCAAACCAACGTAATGCCAGTCTCATTTCGATACCCTGTTGTTAAATAATTTTCTTGCTGGTTAAAGCGTTGCTTCGCTCGGATGCTTTGCGTCTTCCGTGACTCCTTCTAGTGCTTCAGAGCGTGCGGCTCCACCTAGCCATTGGGTAATAAATGGTTGACTTTGGCTCAGCACCATTGCTGCTAAGATCAGTCCGGCTCCTGCCAGCCCGCGTCTACTCAATTGTTCTCCTAAGAGCCAGAACGAAAAGACCGCTGCAAAAACGGGTTCAAGCGTGTAGATCAGAGCTGTTTCGTGAGCTGAAACCCAGCGTTGGGCGATCGCTTGGGCAATTGTTGTCGTCGCAGTGACAATAAGACCCAAATACATGAGTTGCCCCCAGTGAGCCGCGATCGCAGGCAATTGCGCCATGATTTCGGGAGCCGCCCACAGAACGCTGGCTTCAGCTACAAAAGCAAGCTGTATGGCAGTCAAGGCAAGTGGAGGATGTTTCAGCGTGGCTGTTTCTAACAGCAGAATGTAAACGGCATAGCTCAGGGCACTGCCAAACACCCACAGGTCGCCAAGGCTTAATCCACCGCCTTCCCAGGACATAATGCCAATGCCTGTGATTGCCACTCCTGCTGCCACCACTGCGATCGCCTGCAAGCGTTGTCCCAGAAACAATCCAAACAGCGGCACTAAAATAATGTTGAGGCTCAGGACAAAGGCTGCCCGATCCGCTGAAATCGTTTCCATGCCGATGGTGAGAGTAACAAAGGATGCCAGGTAGGCTGAGCCTAACAGCATCCCATCACGCAACAGTGGCAAATTGACCTGTCGCAACCAGGGCGTAAAGACAAGCGCTGCCAGCAAAAAGCGAACCGCAACCAGCGCCATCGGTGAAACGCTAACCATGATTTGTTTGATCACTGGAAACGTAGTGCCCCAAATCAATGTGGTGACAAGGAGCAGTAAGATGCCTCTAGTATGAAGATTTTTGGTGTTTGTTAGAGACATAAGTAGCTAGGCGTAATGATTGATAAGACGCATTGAGCGAAGTTGAAATGCTTTCGGTTCTGTGTATAGGCGGGTTGAGCGCAGTCGAAACCCGGTCTCTAAGTGGTGTCTAATTTAGCCCTCCTACTTGGCAGAAAGCAAACTCTTGTTAGAGACATAGCAAAAAGCAAACTGGGACTGTGTTCACTTTAGTCAATCGCCTTTACATAAATCAAAAGACAGCTCTCATCACATCTATGAATAGAATTGATGGAACGAGCGATGAGGAGTAAGGAGTAAAGAGCTGATCTTGACTTAGCTCGAAAAGTGATGCATCGACCATACTGTACAACTGACCGCTCACAAAGACCTCCCCGAAGTGGAACAAACGCTGCGAGGAGGGCGAGCGGATAGCGGCTTTACCTATCTGCCAACCAGCGAGGACTTTGAAGTATGGGAATTGCTGCAAGATGAATTTATTGCACTTTTTCCACCAACATTCAAGCCCAAAGGTGCGCGCTTAAGCTGGGATGCATTGGCACACCACCCAATCATTATGCCGCCCGAAACGGATGCAACCATGCTGCAATTTTACGAGCATCGTCTCGCCTTTCATTGCACACTAAATGTTGCGTATCAGGTGAACACAGATTCGACGATCGTCAGTATAGTTGCGCGTGGGCTAGGGGTGGCAGTGGTACCTCGGCTGACGGCTGAACCCATTCCCGCAGGCGTTCAAGTCTTTAGCTTGCCGGTGCCAACCTATCGAGTGATTGGTATTGCTGTGCTGGCAGATGCTCTACAGGTGCCAGCCCTTTTTGCGTTTCTAGATATTTTGAAGTGTAAGGATTTATTGATGCCAAAAATGCTTGCGTAAGCTGCACTAATTGATTGAATTTTTACTTTTCTCACGTCTCTTACAATTAGAGATCGGCGATATGCACCCTTAATTAAACCGACTTAACCAATCCCAATTTGCTTGAGTGCGGTTACACGCGCTCGTTCAGAAAGCTTATCCAAGATGATGTATTCCGAGTCATCAATCAGTGACTCTTTCTGCATCAGCTCGATCATTGTTTGGTGGAGCAATGCTTCTGCTTGTTCTGCACGCTCTGCTAGCCAAAGGTGCGTTTCAGCGTCTTCAGGAAACTGTTCGATACAGTTAGTGGTGTAGTTACGAAAGGTTCTGACTTGGCGCAAAATTCGAGCCAGGTAGCCAGGGCATTCACACGCAACCACTTCTGCAGCTCGACAAATTTCGATCAGCGCTTCGTCAGATATATCGGAGGCTTTAATCATGCGCTTCGTGTCTGACATCATTGAGCTTTGTACTTCGTAAAGGGTTATTGTTTATTCAACCTGTAGCAGTGTATTAATTACGACTACCGTATGGCGGATCTTTAATCTTGATACAACATAACACTGGTGACAGCAGGACAATTGATTAACACGCGACAGACGATCGGTAAAAGGAGAGAGAACCTGTGAAAGCTGTTCTGATGGCTGCCCCTGGAGCACCAGATGTTTTGCAGCTTAGTGACGTGCCAGCACCAACACTACAGCAAGACACAGAATTGTTGGTGCGTCTGAAAGCGGCGGGCGTGAATCCAATCGATACCAAGCTACGCAAGCGTGGCACCTTTTTCCCCGATCGCCTGCCTGCTATTTTGGGGTGTGATGGTGCTGGGATCGTCGAAGCAGTGGGTGCAGGGGTGCAGCAGTTTCAACCTGGCGATGAGGTGTATTTCTGTAATGGTGGACTGGGCGGACATCCCGGTAACTACGCAGAGTGGGCGATCGTCGATGCCCGGTTTGCAGCCCGCAAGCCCGCTACCATCAGTTTTGCTGAGGCTGCTGCTGCACCGTTGGTTTTGATTACAGCATGGGAAGCACTCTACGATCGCGCGAGACTTCAGGCGGGGCAGCGCGTTTTGATCCATGCTGGCACGGGTGGCGTTGGGCACGTTGCCATCCAGCTAGCTAACTTGCGCGGTGCCGAGGTCTGCACTACGGTCAGCACCGAAGCCAAAGCGGTTTTTGCCAGAGATTTAGGTGCGAGTCAAGTCCTGTTTTACAAGGATGTGGACGTGGTGCAGGCAGTTATGCACTGGACGCACGGGCAGGGTGTGGATGTTGCCTTTGACACAGTAGGCGGTGCGATGTTAGGGCAATCGTTTGCCGCTACGAAATTCTACGGTGATATTGTGACGATTCTAGAGGCAGACCCGACCACCGATTGGAAGGTCGCCCGGACTCGTAATCAGCGTGTGAGCTTTGAACTGATGCTGCTACCCATGTTAAAAGGCTTGGTGACAGGGCAGCAGGCACAGGCAACCATTTTGCAGCAGTGCGCGCAGTTGATTGATGCCGGAAAACTTCAGCTTCATGTGAGTCAAACGTTCTCGCTGGCTGAAGCGGCAGCGGCACATCGATCGCTCGAAGCAGGCTCTACAACAGGTAAGCTTGTGTTGCTCATTGACCCATAGCGATCGTCAAACTAGAAAGCCTCAGGCTCAGTCAGGCTCAATGCACCCGTTCGTCCTGATGGGTGGGCAAAGTGCTGTATTCGGTAGTAGCGCGTGTAGAGTTTTTAACTCCTTACTAAAAAAAGACGGAACATCAGCGCTTCACGCCCCCTTAGCGATCGAACTTTATGCGTATCACTGTGCCGAAAGTGCTGATTTACAGCACCTTGACGACATTAGCGTGCTATCAGGGCTACGTTACCTTTTTTGCTAATGCTGACACGGATGATGAGTCAGCTTCTAAGGCAGCAAAAGATAGAGCGAAGTCAGAACAGCCAGGTACGAGCATGCCGGACACGATCGCCGCTCCTGAAACCATCACGGCAGACGGTCTGAAGCTCCGCCTTAACGTGCCTGCTACATCACCGCGACAACTGGCAGCTAACCGTAGCGCTGCTGCTAGAGGTGGCTTACCCACGGTGAATGTGCCGCCGAAGATGCGATCGCTGCCCACTCGATTAGCCGTGCGTCCAGTGGTAGACAGCACCGCGATGCAGAATGTTCCTGAAATGGCGTTACCAGAGACGATCGCCGTTGAGCAGAGTAAACCAGACGCAATTGATCAAAGTAGACCGAACCCTGCTGTCGCCCAGTCTCTACCGTTCACATCCATGAGCACGTCGCTCTCGGATGTCAAAGGGCACTGGGCAGAAAGTTATATTGAGTCGCTAGCGGCAAAGGGTGTTGTACGGGGCTTTCGCGATGGCAGCTTTCGTCCAGATGAGCGTGTCACATTACGTCAGTTTGACTTGATGGCGCAGAAGGCATTCACAGCGTCGCCTGTTTCCTATGGCGATTTACAGCAGCTTCACTCCGATCGTCTGCCCACTCGCGCCGACGCTGCTGCCTTGATTTATCAAACGCTGGCTAAGGAAACCTCAGCACCCCTCACGATGGCAGTGCAAGTGAAGGGTGCTGTGCCCCGTCCTGGCATTTATGCCATTGCTAACGGCAGCAGAATTGATGCGCCTGCTGATGCTGGATTACCCACTGTGTCGCGGGCAATCCAACGCGCAGGTGGTGCGTTAGACGGTGCCGATCTACGTCAAGTCGAGATCCATCGCATTAATGAGGCATCGGCAAGACAGGTCATTAATGTCGATGTGCAGCAAGTGCTCCAGTCGGGCGATCGCAGCCG
>DATNQS010000474.1:0-2184 GCA_036703925.1 Candidatus Sericytochromatia bacterium | reverse complement strand
CGCTACTGGCGCAAACACTTACCCTAGTGATACTGAAACACGGTCGCCCCTCTGTGATAATGCCTCTTTTATCAGTGCAGACGATCGCCACGATCGTGTAACCCATGCTCAACTTTTACCAGCAGCTTGCTACAGCGCTTCGGCAGGGATCAGTTGTGTTAGCAACGGTGGTGAAGGTACAAGGGTCAGTGCCCAGGGAAGTCGGTGCCATGATGCTATTTCGCTCTGATGGCAGCAGTATTGGCACAATTGGCGGTGGGGCGGGTGAAGCTAGCATTATTGAACACGCTAGACACGTCTTGGTGACAGGCGAAAAGCAAGGGGTCGATGTTGACCTATCAGGCAATTTGGAACACACAAAGCAGGGCATTTGTGGCGGCAAAATGCACGTTTGGCTAGAACGGTGGCAGGGTGAAAGCGCCCTAGCCCTTGCCAATGAAATCGTAGCCTCGTTGCAGGCTGGAGAAGACCGCGTTTTGATTACTCCCTACACACCGACGCGATCGCCCTATTTATCTACTCCCAGTTCCCCGCTTGCGACTCCCGACTCCCCCGCTTTCATTACTCCACTCTGCTGCCGTCCCACCCTACTCATCGTTGGTGCCGGTCATGTTGCCGTTCCGTTAGCGCACATGGCGCACCTGATTGATTTTCGTGTTGTCGTGCAGGACGATCGCCCAGAGTTTGCAAACCACCAGCGCTTTCCTGATGCGACTGTTTTGGCTCAGCCGATCGCCACAGCCGTTACGACATTGAACACCGGAGCGTTGCTTTACGTTGCCCTGGTGACACGAGGCTATCAGCATGATCTAGCGGCATTGAGAGTACTGCTGCCACGATCGCCCCACTACATCGGCATGATTGGCAGCCAAAAGCGAGTCAAAACCGTTCTACAAGCGCTGCAACAAGAGGGTATCCCAGGTATGGCACCGTCTCTAGTCACAGCTCAACTGGACAGTATCTATGCACCGATCGGGTTGAATCTGGGTGCCCTTACGCCTGCCGAGATTGCCGTTAGCATTTGTGCCGAATTAATTGCCGTCTATCGGGGTGGCAATGGACGATCGCTGTCTGGGTCATTAGCTGCTACACCTGCGCCAAGCAGGGAATGAAGCCGCGATCGCTAAACGCTACGAGCCGCCAGTACAACAGCTATAGCTTAGGTCAGGAAAAAGATTCGCCAGGAAAAATTGCCTTCACAATGTTTGCATTTTTCGTGGCATTGATACCCGCTATAGTGAATGAGCTTGTTTAAGCGTCCGCCTTTTCAATCTGTGAAATGCCGTCTGACCCAGGCTTTAGCATCAGCCGTGTGCTTCCGTACAAGCTCTTCGAGCAGCTTGGCAACGTCTTGCAGCAAACTGCCCAGACCCACGATCCAACGGTTTGGGTGTTTACAGAAGCGACCCTGTTTGGCGATCGCGCAATCATTGAACGGGCAACACATTTCATCGCTGTTGTTTCGCAGCCGTTTAGCGGTTTATTGCTGGCAGAGACTTCATCAATCCCTACCGAACCATCGCACTATCAGGTTGAGCTAACGTTTGACCCCGCAGCGATCGCCGCTTTTTTTGCAACACTTACCAGCCAACTTGAGGATGATCCTATCTCTGTGTGCTGTTTACAGGAGGCAAGTCAGCATCTACAGGTGAACGATCCAGTGGTGCAGAGTGACTTTACGCTGCGGCTGACAGACGTTTTGGTTGCCCCTCAAACTCAACTTGAGGCTCAGATTCAGCAGCAGCAACACTTGCTCGAACAACACATTACCCAGCGCACTCAGGAACTAAAGGATGCACTGCTGTCTGCTCAAACTGCCAATCGCATCAAAACCGAATTTTTGGCTACGATGAGCCACGAACTGCGAACGCCCCTGACCTGCGTGATCGGCATGGCAGAAACGTTGCTGCGCGTCATGGTGATGAAGCCAGAAAACGCCCTTCCGCTCCAAAAGCAACAGGAATACCTCAAGCTGATTAAGCGCAGCGGCGAACATCTGCTAGCAATGGTGAATGACATTCTGGATATGTCTCAAGTAGAGGCTGGCAAGGTAACGCTGGATGTCAAACTCTTTTCGCTGGCTCAAGTTGCTCATCAAAGTGTACAAATGCTCCAAGAACAGGCGCATTCTAAAGGTGTTGAGTTACGTCTGAAGGCACTTCCGACTGCGGTTGGCGATCGAAC
>DATNQS010000473.1:0-3309 GCA_036703925.1 Candidatus Sericytochromatia bacterium | reverse complement strand
GCCAGCCATGCGAGTACAAATTACTGAATCGTTGATATCGATCGTGGCGCAGCAGTTGATCCCCACAACCGACGGGCGACGTACGGCTGTTCACGAAATCTTGATCAACACGCCAGCCATGCAAGATTACTTGCTGAAGGGTCAAGAAACGGATGCTTTTCAGCTTATGGAAACAGATACAACTCAGGGGATGCAGGTGATGAATCAGGCACTCTGCGACCTCGTATTGCTAGGCAAAATCAGCCCTGATGATGCTGTGAGAGTGTCACCGGATGCAGGCGATCTGCGGCGACGAGTGCGAAATGAGGGCTTTGACCCAGCACGATCGTCTAATCGGGAATTCAATCACGCTTAGACAGCTCGTTAGAAACACGAAAGGGCTAAAGAGAATTAACTCTTAGCCCTTTCGTGTTCTTAAGCAGATTTAACCAAGCGCTTTCGCCTTATTTTCTGCCTGCCATCTTTTTCGCTTTATCGACCTTGCGCAAGCGGATTGACTGTGGCGTAATTTCGAGCAGTTCATCAGAACCGATATATTCTAGAGCCCGCTCAAGGCTCATATCAACGGGCGCTTGTAGCTGTACCAGTTCTTCACCACCAGAGGCGCGGTGGTTCGTCAACTGCTTGCTCTTACAAATGTTCAGTTCCAGATCCTGGTTGCGGTTGTGTTCCCCCACAATCATGCCCTTATAGACGCGAGTGCCAGGAGTGATGAAGAAAACACCCCGGTCTTCTGCATTCTGCATAGCATAAACGGTAGAGACCCCTTCTTCAAAGGAAATCAACACACCGTTACGCCGCGTTTCAATCTCGCCGCTAATGGCACGATACTCCAGGAAGCTGTGGTTCATAATGCCAGCACCACGAGTCAGGCGCATAAATTCGCCCCGGAAACCAATCAGCCCGCGTGCAGGAACAACAAATTCCAGTTGCGTCCGATTGGCAACGCCGACCTGCATATCCTGCATTTCGCCTTTGCGTTGACCGAGCCGTTCAATACAGCTACCAACAGCTTCTTCGGGCACATCCAGTACGAGGGTTTCAAACGGTTCGCGCGGCTGACCATTAACTTCGCGATAGATAACCTGTGGCTGTGACACTTGAAACTCGTAGCCTTCGCGACGCATAGTTTCGATCAAAATGCCCAGGTGAAGTTCACCCCGACCAGACACCAGAAACTTATCGGGTGAATCGGTTTCTTCTACGCGAAGAGCAACGTTGGTTTCTAGTTCGCGGAAGAGCCGATCGCGCACTTGGCGTGACGTGACTAACTTGCCTTCCTGCCCTGCAAACGGTGAATCATTAACAGAGAAGGTCATTTGCAACGTAGGCTCATCGACTTTGATCAGCGGTAGTGCCTGGGGATCACTTGGATCGGTAATCGTTTCGCCAATGTTTGCGTTAGCAAAACCTGCTACAGCGACAAGATTGCCTGCGGAGGCTGATTCGATCTCAATACGCTTCAAGCCCTCAAAGCCCATGAGTTTGGAGACTTTGGCTTTGACGATCGCGCCGCTCTCTGTCACTAACGCTGCTTGCTGACCCGCGCGGATCGTGCCGTTGTGGATTTTGCCAATAATAATGCGACCGAGGTAATCGGAATAATCAAGCGTTGTCACCTGGAGCTGCAAAGGCTTCTCTGGATCGCCAACTGGAGGTGGAACATGGCGCAAAAACGCATCAAATAGCGGTTTCATGTCCGTGGACTCATCTTCAAGGTGGTCTTTAGCAAAGCCAGCCAGCCCAGACGCGAACAGGTAGGGGAACTCGCACTGATCGTCATCTGCACCCAGTTCCAAGAATAGATCCAGCACTTTATCAACGGCAGTGTGAGGATTAGCTCGTTCGCGATCGATCTTGTTCACTAGCACGATCGGACGCAAGCCCTTCTCCAAAGCCTTTTTCAGCACAAAGCGCGTCTGTGGCATGGGACCTTCGTTGGCATCTACAATTAGCAGACAGCCATCGACCATACCCAGCACTCGCTCGACTTCGCCGCCAAAGTCAGCGTGACCAGGTGTATCAACAATATTAATCAGCGTGTCTTTGTAGCGTACCGCTGTGTTTTTCGACAAAATGGTGATGCCCCGCTCCCGCTCCAGGTCGTTAGAGTCCATCACGCAGTCTGGAACCTCTTCGCCTTCACGGAAGGTACCTGCTTGTTTCAGTAGTGCATCGACAAGAGTGGTTTTGCCGTGGTCAACGTGAGCAATGATCGCAACGTTGCGAATAGGAAGAGTCATAACGGGTTCCGTAGGGAGAGAATATCGAGAGGGACGTGGGACAGGAGATTGCGAGCGATGAGCGCTGAACGTGGGATGAGAACGCTTAAGTGAGCTGCTGTTGAGCCTACTATTCAGCATTCGGCAACAGTGTTAAGCACTTCTTCAAGTATCGTTCCCAAACAGCTTTCCCAAAAAAGCTTTTTCAAAAACTCGTGCCAAGTCTAGTAAAGAAGCCTTAACAATTCTATCTTAGCTGTTGGTGTCACAAAGGTGTGTTAAGGAAGCGTTGTTTAGAGGGAATTTGGATCAACGCCCTGCGATCGCAGATACTCTGCCAGTTTTTCGGCTCGTTGCCGTTCTTGCTCTGCTCGTTGATGCTCTTGTTCGGCTCGTTGCCGTTCTTGCTCAATTTGCTCCATTGCCCACGGCAACAAATTGCCTGCTTCGTCCCACCAGCGCAGCCAATAGCCTGTACGTTCTTCTTTTGTACCCTGCCAAACACCTAAAGACAGTGCCATCTCGGTCATCCAGAAACGGTTTTCTGGCGTAAGTGGCTGCAACTCATACCGTCCTGCGGTTAACTGATAGATCTCTAGCAGCCCATCCGCTGGCTCAAAAATTACATACACCGGAACTTTCAGAATTTGTTCGTAGAAAAACCATTTTCCAGGCGGAAAAGTCCGTTTGACCGAATATTCGCCGCCATCTTTATGAGACAAAAATTCCATCACTACAAGAGGCGTTGCGCCCTGTAGATTGGGCGTATAACTTCTACGGTCTGCTGCCGCCTCTAAGGGTTGCACGGATGGCACGTAAACCCATTCCGGCGCTTTGATCACCAAATTGCCATTGACCGTCGCACATAGCCCGAAGTTGGATGCAATCAGCATCTCTGGCTGAATAAACCCGATGAGTTCCAGCGTTTCGCGAAGTGCCCCTGCCAGCAACGGTTGACCGGTATTTTCCACGGGTTCATCGTCCAGATCTATGTCGTCGGGTAACGGTTCCCAGGTAACGATCGGCTGTGCTGCTTGCCCGATCGTTGCTGGTGTCACTGGCGAATCTGGAGTCGTGACCATAGCCT
>DATNQS010000472.1:0-4218 GCA_036703925.1 Candidatus Sericytochromatia bacterium | reverse complement strand
CTGGTGGCGATCGATAATGTCCTCTGGTCTGGACGTGTGGCTGATCCCCAGGTGCAAGACAACCGCACTAACAGCATTCGCGCCTTTAACCAGAAAGTACACGAAGATGCGCGGGTAAGCCTTAGCCTGGTGCCGATCGGCGACGGTCTAACGCTGGCAAGAAAGCATTAGGTCAGGTGTAAGGGATTAGAAGTTGGCATTGCAGAGACACAGAGAGAATCAAAGCTCAACCTCCGTGCGCTTGCTGCTGTCGGGCTTCCTGACGCTTTCGCTTGGCTTGTGTCAGTTGGTCAACGCAATAAGGGCAAGCGATCCCATCTTCATAATCTGGAGAAGCCTTATCCGCCTCTGAGATGGGATGTCCACAGCTACGGCACATTTCATGGGTGCCAGCTTCCAGCCCATGCTGCACGGCAACCCGCTGATCAAAGACGAAGCACTCGCCTTGCCAGAGGCTGTCGTCGGGCGGCACTTCCTCCAAATATTTTAGAATGCCGCCTTTGAGGTGGTAGACTTCCTCGAAGCCTTGCGCCAGCATGAAGGCAGACGCTTTTTCGCACCGAATGCCACCCGTGCAAAAGAGCGCTACTTTTTTCTGCTTCGCAGGATCAAGGTGGGTGCGAACGTAGTCTGGAAACTGGCGAAACGATCGTGTGTGTGGGTTTTCTGCGCCTTGAAAGCTACCGATGCTGACTTCGTACTCGTTTCGGGTGTCAATGACGGTCACGTCAGGATCAGAAATGACTGCGTTCCAGTCATGAGGGTCAATGTAAGTACCGACTTGAGCATTGGGATCTGCTTCAGGTACGCCGATCGTGACGATTTCTGCTTTCAGGCGAACTTTTATGCGATCGAACGGTTGCACATCAGCAAACGATTCTTTATGCTCCAGATCAACAAGTCGGGGATCACTACGTAGAAGGGACAGCACAGCATCGATCGCTTCTCTCGAACCCGCAATCGTGCCGTTGATCCCTTCTTCTGCCAGCAAGATTGTGCCCTTCACGCCCTGCGACTGACACTGCAACAGCAACGGCGGTGCCTTTTCGGCAGCATCCAGAAGCCTGACAAATTTGTAAAACGTAGCAACAACCAATGTCATGTCTTTGTCAACCACAGCGCAGAAAAACCTGAAAGGGTCCTAAATTTCTTGCCTTGTGAGAAAGCCGGGGATCAGACCGATGGCAAAAAATCTTTCAGCCAGTTTCGATATTCTAGTGAAAACGATCGTATTGTGTAAGCGCTAGAACTTAGCTATGTGACCTAAGCAAGCTATATAAAGGGTCTGTTATGCGTCGCTTTAGCTACTGCTAATGATGGAGATTTGGCAGCAGTGCCGAAAGAAGAACCATTGACGCTTATAACTAAATGAGGAAATGAGGAGAATTTTAGATGAACAATCAAATTCAATCGCAAGCTGCAAGAGTCTGGGGCATTGTCAAAGATCCGGCAACAGGTGTCACTTATACTCAAACGGCTGCCACAACCTGGCTCATCTTGAAAGAAACAGGCTATCTGCTTTGGCTAGTCGTTTGCCTGACATTGGTGTTTGGCGACTGGCTGTGGCGCACTGGCTACCGCACTGGCTGGAGCACCCGCGAATGGATCAACAATTTTGAAAAACCGGACACTGATCGCGTTGCAAAAGATGCAGGTCAAGGGTTGCTAGAAGCCAGCAAAGCAGCTTTTTCTAACGCGATCGCTACAGCTAAGAGTCAGCTCGGCATTGAAGACAAGGCAGAACCGCTGTTCGCAGGCGTGCCATCAGCTTCAACGCCGCCCCCTACGCCTACCCCCACGCCTGCACCCACACCCACACCGGAGCCTCCGTTTACACCCTCAACGCCCCCAGACCCCAACACAGAGGAGTTAGATTCTGATTAGTCTGTGTTAGTTAGATTCTGATTAAGCAGTTACGTGCCCTGCCTTACCTACGCCAGCTAGATGGATGCGATAGACTAGCACTTCAGAAACGATTGTGAGGTCAAAAAGAATGGGGGCACGTGCTGCAAAGGCTAGCTTGAAAACGGACGCGACCGATACAGCCGATCGACAGGCGGCAAAAGCAGCGCTTCAGGCAAATAACGGGATCATAGAGACAGCGGTGAACCCCTCAACCAACGTCTGGTCGATCGAGAAAAGCGAGGAACTCTACCGCATTACGGGTTGGGGCGAACCATATTTTTCGATCAATGCGGCTGGACACGTCACCGTTTCTCCCGAAGGCGATCGCGGTGGCTCCCTTGACCTGTTTGACCTCGTTAATGCCCTCAAGCAGCGAAACCTGGGTCTGCCGCTGCTGATTCGCTTCTCTGATATTTTAGAAGACCGGATTGAACGGTTGAATGCTGCCTTTGCAAAGGCAATCGCCCGCTACAACTATCCTGGCGTGTATCGTGGTGTGTTCCCTGTCAAGTGCAACCAGCAGCGGCACTTAGTCGAAGCGCTCGTTCGGTTTGGCAAACCGCATCAGTTTGGCTTAGAGGCAGGGTCGAAACCTGAACTCATGATTGCGCTGGCAACGTTGAAAACTCCCGGTGCGCTGCTGATCTGCAATGGTTACAAAGACCGGGAATACATTGAAATGGCAATTCTGGCACAGCAGTTGGGACAAATTCCCATCATTGTGCTGGAGCAAGTTGAAGAAGTGCCGTTAGTGATCGAAGCGGGTCGCAAGTTGGGCATTCGTCCCATTTTGGGTGTGCGTGCCAAGTTGAGCAGCAAAGGGGTGGGACGTTGGGGCACCTCAGCGGGCGATCGTGCCAAGTTTGGCTTGACCGTTCCCGAAATTCTCAGCACGGTGGAGCAACTCAGCGCGGCGAATATGCTGGACTCGCTGCAACTGCTGCATTACCATATCGGTTCGCAAATTTCCTCGATCGCCGTTGTCAAAACTGCCATTCAAGAAGCCAGCCAGATCTATGTGGAGCTGGCAAAGCTGGGCGCAGACATGAAATATCTAGACGTTGGCGGCGGCTTAGGCGTAGATTACGACGGCTCCAAAACTAACTTCTACGCCTCTAAAAACTACAATGTCCAGAACTACGCTAACGACGTGATTGCTGAAGTGAAGGAAGCCTGCGACGAGCGCAAGTTGCCCGTACCCACGTTAGTAAGCGAAAGCGGACGTGCGATCGCCTCTCACCAATCCGTCCTCGTGTTCGATGTCCTTAGCACCAGCGAAGTACCCTCCGGTGTGCCCGACCCCGTTCAGGAAACGGAACATCTCATCATCCGCAACCTTTACGAAACCTACGAATCGATCACCGTCGAAAACTACCAGGAGGCATACCACGACGCAACCCAGTTCAAAGAAGAAGCCATTAGCCTCTTTAACTTTGGTTACGTCAGCCTACCCGAACGCGCCAGAGCCGAACGCCTCTACTGGCTCTGCTGCGAGAAGATTCTGGTGATTGCCCGTCAGCAAGAATACGTCCCCGATGACCTGGAAGATCTAGAAAAGATCATGGCATCGATCTACTACATCAACCTCTCGGTGTTTCAATCGGCACCGGATAGCTGGGCGATCGACCAACTCTTTCCTATCATGCCCATCCATCGTTTGGACGAAGAGCCCACCAAACGCGCCACTCTCGCTGACCTCACCTGCGACAGCGACGGCAAAATCGACCAATTCATTGACTTGAAAGACGTGAAACCCGTTTTGGAGTTGCATCCGCTGAGAAAGGATGAAGGCAAAGGGCAGAAGGCAGAAGTTACTCCTCACTCTCACGAATCCTACTACCTGGCGATGTTTCTCGGCGGTGCCTATCAGGAAATCATGGGCAATCTGCACAACCTGTTTGGCGATACGAATGCGGTTCACATTCATCTCACGCCTAAAGGCTACGAAATTGAACACGTTGTTAAAGGCGACACGATGACAGAAGTGCTGGGCTATGTCCAGTACGACTCTGAAGACCTGATCGAAAGCATTCGTCAGCAAACCGAACTGGCGCTGCAAGAAAAACGCATCACGCTGCAAGAGTCCCAACTGCTGCTGCAAAACTACGAGCGTAGCTTGAGCCGCTATACCTACCTCTCTGCCTAAGTGCCATAATGAGAAGCAATCAGTTGGTGAGGGACAATGGTAACAGTCGTTCAATCTCCAGCAATCTCGCTTGAAGAGTTTAGCAACCAACCGCTTGACCACATTGAGTGGATTGATGGCAAGCTGATTGAAAAACCGGAAATGACGGCAAAAACAGGACGCATTCA
>DATNQS010000471.1:0-6646 GCA_036703925.1 Candidatus Sericytochromatia bacterium | reverse complement strand
TGTCAATAATGACGGTGTTGATGCCGTCGGCTTTAGCCTTGGCGACACCCTGACGCGCAATTTCAACGGGGTTTGCATCTGTCCCCAGCTCAAAAACAGGCACGTCGATTTGGCGACCGAGGGTAAGTAACTGGTCGATCGCGGCGGGACGGTACACATCGGTTGCGACCAGGAGCGTGGAGCGGTTTTCCTTTCGTAGATGCAGCGCCAGTTTTGCTGTGGCAGTGGTTTTACCAGTACCCTGCAAACCTGCCATGAGGATGACCGTCGGCGCAGTAGCGGCATTGGCAAGGGGCGCATTGTCGCCGCCCATGACCCGCACTAACTCGTTGTGGACAATCTCAATAAACTGCTGGTCGGGGCGGACTCCGGCAATGACGGGGGCACCCTGGGCGTTAGTCTCGACTGCTGTCACGAAGTCTTTAACGACCTGAAGGCTAACATCCGCTTCTAGCAGCGCCCGCCGTACTTCACGCACTGCGTCCTTGATGTTCGATTCGGAAATTTTGTCCTGACCGCGCAGCTTTTTCCAGGTAGACTCTAGGCGATCGGAGAGTGCTTCAAACATGACTCGTTTTTGCCAGCTAGTTAATTGTCCACAGGTGTGGCACTGTTACACGAAAAAATGCTCCACAGCAAAGTGCTGCCTGCTCTTTATCCAGATTAGCGCTTTCGGTTCGCTTGATCCGGTGAATCTATAAATTGAGCGTTTGAAACCCCGATCTTACTTGTTCTTTTCAACAAAGGAAACCCAAAAAGTTGTCTTGTCAACGGTTTGGCGATCGCTCTTGCCGCTGTTAAAGACTTTCACTTCATCTATGAAGTAAGCCACTGCTGGAAAGCTTGGTCTAACGATGGACTGCCTGGATCACTGCATAATCTTCATCAGTGCTTTAAGACTGTTCAGTCGGTAGCCGTATAAATTGGAAGAGAGGGGCTAGTGCTCTAAGGTAGGAAATTCCCCTTCAGTACGTTTTTACTCAAGTTTTGTCGAGTTACTTAATCAGTCTGAAGCGTTATTCACTTTATAAGTATCCATTCACCTGAGTAAATTACCATGCATCCTTCTGAGTCGGTGACGAATGTGCCATTGAACGAGCATCAAACCGCTGCAACTCAGACTATTGGTGCATCGCTGCCGTTGCCCGATCGCCCCACGAGCGCGTTGGAGCAGCCACCAACACCACTGCATCTAAGCGTTGAGACTTTAGGTGCTGAGACAGTTGCGATCGTCCCTACGCTAGCAGCAGACACCCAGGCAGGAGAAACCCAAGCCACTGACACGCCCGCATGGTTAAGCTACTTCCAGCAATGTAGTCGGCTACTCATCGCGACGATCGAGCCGAAGTCCATGACGTTGCAGTATGCCAATGCTTACTTCCGTCGGCTTCTCGGTCTTCCAGAGACAGGCGCAGCAGGGGAATTGGGGCACATCCTTCAGCAGTTGATGGGTGTTGCCGATAATGGGGCCATCCAGCGCTTATATCGCCGACATTTACTCTATCGAGTGCTGCAACAGTTTTACCAGATTGATCTGCAAGGCTACCGTCTGCTAGACGAACCCGTGATGATTGCGCTGCAAAGTCCATTGCATCCCGAACCACGCTACATCGAGTTCTGGCTACGCTCGGAGCAACTGCAACTCACACGCCTCGATACTCAACTGAATGAGCCTGCTGCCCTTAAGCTCCAGCAAATGGCGCTGCCAACGATCGAAGCCGCACTCGCCGATCCAATGCAGGTTGAGCGCTTAGAACAGCAATTAGAGCTACAGCATTATCAGCCTGAAGGCTGTCTGCTGCTGGAAGGCTTAGACGTTACAGAGCGGGAGATTATTCGCCGCATTACTCAATTGTTGGTCGATCGCGATTCAATTCTGCGTACTCACAAATTTCGCGAGTTGAACCAGCAGATGCGATCGCTCTTTCGCGCTCAGAATACTCTGCTGTTAAGCATTGAAACCGATCAGATTCGGTTGTTTATGGGTTCAATTAGCGACGAAGCGCATCCAACGCTCTATCCGCTGGAGGCGCTGCAAGAATCTCACTTTATGCACGCGCTCCGCACCAATCAAGTGTCTATCGTTGCCGATTTAGCTCAAGATCCGCGTACTGATGGCGGACGGCAACTGGTCAAAATGGGTGTACGCTCTTTGTTGCTCATCCCGTTGCTAGCCCTCAACGGTGGCTTGGGCGATCGGACAGAATCGGTAGACACATCAAGCAACGATAGTCTACAAGCAGCACCCCCAGTACTGAAGCCTCCGGGTGCCGTGGGGGTTGTCGCTCTGTTAAGCGATCAACCCCACACGTTTGATGCGCTGGATTGCCGCCACGCTGAGCAGTTGATTCTTGCCTTCACACAAGCCCTCACAACTGCCCAGCGACAACTGGTACAACAGCGCTTGATTACCAATATCCACCCGTCTATAGAGTGGCGCTTTTTGCAGGAAGCAGAGCGCCGGAGCATGGGCTTACCACCAGAACCAATTGCGTTTCTCAGCGTGTATCCCCTCTACGGCATTTCCGACATTCGCGGTTCGTCTCATGAGCGCAATCTGGCAATCCAAGCCGATTTGCTAGAGCAGTTTCATTTGGCGCGGGCGGTTGTTGATTCTGCCTGCAATGCCACAACGACAGCGTTGGGCGAGCAACTGCGGTTGGATTTACTGGAACACATCCGCCAACTGCAAGAAGGCATAACCGTCGATGCTGAAGTGAGCCGACTCCGCTATCTGCGTGATCATCTAGAAATTTACTTTGACTACTTTGCTCAATGCGGTGAAGCAGCGATCGCTGCCATCAACACGTACCGCAACGCGTGCGCCAATGATCATGAATGCGTTTATCGGGCGCGCACTTGCTATGACGCGATGGTGCATAACATTAACACAATGCTGCGGGAAACCTGGGAGCGCTGGCAGGAGGCAATGCAGCGGATTACGCCCCACTATTGCGATATTGAGGCTACTGATGGTATCGATCACATGATCTATGCTGGAGCCTCGATCGATCCCAAATTTGGTAGCTTTCAGCTTCGGAGCCTGCGCTACGAACAGCTTCGTGCCGTGTGTGCCTGTGCCAGAACAGCATTCCACCTGTTGGAAAAACACAGCACGCATATGCAGATTACACATCTTGTGCTCGTCCAGGATGCAACTATTGACATCTTCCACGATGAAACCACCGAGCGGATGTTTGACGTGCGCGGCAGTCGCGATACCCGTTATGAAATTGTCAAAAAGCGCATTGATAAAGCGATCGACGAAAAAACAAACACTCGCATCACGCAACCCGGAATGCTGACCCTAGTCTTTTGTACTGAGCAAGAGTGGACGGAATACCAGCAGTACTTCCGCTATTTAATGCGGGAAGGTTGGATTGATAACCAGATTGAGCGTGGCACCGTCCAACCGCTTCAAGGTGTGACTGGCTTAAAGTATGCCCGTGTACGCATCTTGCCTGAAGGTAGCGATGCTAACCAACAGTCAGGTAACCACAGCCCTACTGCTTAAGATGAGGCGGAGGCAGCACTCTGGTTGAGGGCAGCGTTCACACTAAAAGATTACTCATCTAGCTCAGGACAGAAATATTCGGGAGCTAAGGTTGTGAACAAATCCTCCCCGACTTGACCTGCTGTAGCTGGTTGGGGTTGCCCCGTTCTTAGCGCTGTACAAACCGCTTGGGCACGCTGCACAACTGCTTGAGGGTTCTGTTGTGCCTGCAAGAGGGCAGCCTGCACGGATGGCAATTTGGTGGATCGTTTGCCTAAGAACGCTCGATAACTATCAAGAAAGCTCTGCTCGGTCGTTGATATGTTGCCGACAGTCTCTTCTTTACCACCGCACAGCTTCGTTAGATTCAGCACCCGCCCATCGCTCGTCTGCATATAACAGATAAAATCGTCTGGGTTGAGTGCCGTTAGAACGCTGGCTTGAGACAAAGCAGCTTGGGGATAACTGAGAACACCGATCGCAGCCGATGCCAGTAGGAAGGTGAAGAGACTGGGCGATCGTCTAGTTCGTTTAACGCACTTCCCAGCCAGGGCAAACAGTTTCAACATTGCAAAGCACAATAATCTGACGTGAGCTAAAAAACACAGGAGAGGTTTGCAGAAGGTCTCTAGCTTGCTGCAACTTTCTCATAGAGATTTGAAGAAGGGCTACCCCGATTTGTTGGTGGAGTAGCCCTATCAGTGTTAAGGCGATTTTTCAAAGAGAAATGCTCTGACATAGCGCGGCTTGCCCTCGTCATAAGGGAGCGGCTCGCCCTACGACCTTCATCAGGTAAATTCTTTAAAAGAAACCGCCTTAGGCTAGCCAGCTAGTGACCAAACTCTATGCGCGTTTTTGAAACCAGCGTTTCCGAGTCCAGGGTCCCCAAATGGCAAGGGTGATACCAGGATCCTGGATATTCACAAACATAGTTTTGCCATCGGGCGAGAAGCAGGCACCGGCAAACTCACTGCCGTTAAGGGCATTAGTTGCAAAGCGATACAGTTCGCCGTATGTGTTGACACCGACGACATATTCAGTGCCGCTGCCGTCTTCGCAGAGGAAGAGATCGCCAAAGGGTGCCACGCAGATGTTGTCAGGAGCCGCAACCAAATCGCTGGTGGTAGCTTCATTGTCATCGGGGGCGGTGGCTTCGACCACTAAGGTCAACGTGCCAGTGGTAGGGTCATTGGGATTAGATTTATATGCAAACACTTGTCCAAGTTTTGCATCGCCGCCATTGCTACAAACAAAGTAGGTTAAGCCATTGCCATACCAGGCTCCCTCTCCCCGACTGAAGCGGGCTGCGCCTTGCGATCGCGCTTCTACCCGCACGGTATCGTCAACCGGGTCAAAGTCATTAATCCTCACCCAGGTGACAGACAGCGGCACGTTTTTAAGACCCAGATAACCTGTGCTGGTATCAGCGCTACCTGTACCGGGTTCAACATTAGGTGCTCTGCTATCCGTGATTTTCAGCGCCTCAAGCACGCCGCCGCTCCGTAGGTCGCCCTTCTTGTTAGGAATGAAGCGGTAGAAACAACTGTCACCACGGTCTTCCGTTTGATAGACCCAGCCAGTGCGTGGCTCAACTGCCACTGCTTCGTGGTTAAAACGACCCATGGCTACCAGAGGCTCGGGATTGGCAACGCGGATCGCAGCCCTGGCAGGAACTTCAAAGTTATAACCATGGCGCACAACACCCACTGTGCCTGTATTAAAGTTCTCTTCACAACTTACCCAGGAACCCCAGGGAGTGGGTCCCCCAGCACAGTTGCGAATCGTACCGCCAAGAGAAGCGTATTGTGATTTAACTCTGCGATCGGGACCAACTACCAGAGTTGTTGTGCCCCCGCCTGCCAACGGGTCGTACTTACTAGGAGTAACGACTGGGTTCGCAAGCGTTGCAGCATTACCGAGTTCATGGTTCCGTACCAGAATTGTCGTGTTGTTTCTCCCTCGGAAAGTAGCCATCCCATCATGGCCGCTTGGGACTCTACCCCCATCGGTCATAGGCTGACCTGTGATTGAAAGGGCAGTGTAGTTAAAACCAGGGGGAAGTTCTAACAGGGGCGTTGTTCCCAGGTCAATATCCTTAAAGACGAGCCCTTGGAGTTCAGCCGCATTTTGAGGAAATCTGGGTGACAGTGCACCATAGCCAACACCATAAGGAACCTGACCATTAGCAACTCGTGCATAGAAGGCTTCTAGAGGAGAAACCATCGTTACGCCAGCAGCAGATGCGCCGGCTATTGTTAAAAACCGACGCCGAGAAACACTCATGAAGCTGTTTACACTTACGAAATAACGGCTTCAGTATATTTAACTAAAATCTAGAGCACGCTAATACTAGTTTAAGCTTTGGTTATTTTTAGGGTTTTCAACTGAATGAGATGTGGTGTCTAGGTGTGGCTTATGGCAGTTGAATCTCGCCTTTAACGCTAGAGGCCGAAACTCCCCTCCTATCTAGAACAGGTCTTAATTAACCAAGTCCTAACCAAGCCAACACGCCCTGTCCGGTAACGTATTCAATGATCAGGGCAAGTGCAAAGCCAATCATGGCAGCACGACCGTTAAGGCGTTCGGCATACCCGCTAAAGCCAAATTTTGGTTCTTCTAGCTTGGGGGTGACAGTGGGTTGAGGTACAGTCATAGGTTGATCGCTCTTAGTAAGGCTGAAATGTAAGCCGAATCGCTTTGACAATCATGGGTCAGTTAGGGGCTGATTCCAAAAATCTATCCAACGGACGGTTACAAATATTTACACTTTCATTGTAACGGTTGCTTGCGACAATGCAGCGATCGCTCAACCTGAATCCTTGTAAAACAAAAAATCGACATCAACAGTAAGGAAGCTCAAGGATAGTTAAAAGGACGATGAGCGAACATAATCGTACGGCTTTCTACCCATAACTACACCCTTTAATTGATTTGCAAGCAATATTGGAAACGATACAGTAGTAGGGAGGTCTAAAGTAACAACTCTTAACAGAGCGTAGGATGTTTTAGACTGCTCTACTCGGCTCATAGGTTAGTACCAGTGGCTTTCGTTTTTAGTCAACCGCTGCGAAGTTTCAGGCAAAATGGAACAGGGAGCCGACAGAGTTTCACTGTCATTTAGCAAGCGTTTGGGTAGGCTGTTTATGCACAAAG
>DATNQS010000470.1:0-1580 GCA_036703925.1 Candidatus Sericytochromatia bacterium | reverse complement strand
TTCCAATGAAATGAATGATTAGCTGTCAGCGATCAGCTATGAGGGTTATAAGCAGAGTTCGGCATCATTGCGTCGGGATTTCTGCAACTCCTTCTCATTCTCCCAGAACATTGAGCGATTGCGTGAGTGTGAGGGTAGGCATGAGGCGTGAAGCTTTGTTGAAGGATAAAGCGATCGCCTGCTGGAAAGGCATATTAACATCAGCAACTCCTTCTTAGTGTCATTCAGTACGCCATGACGTTTAACCCGTGTTTTGTCAAACGCCTTCTCCGGTTCTTTAGCCTTTTTCTAGCCGTCCTTACGCTGATCGGGTTAACAACTGTCCGGCATGTAGAGGCTCAGCTAGACAGCACTAGTCAGACTGCACAGAGCCAAACGACGATCGTCGCGCGTGCGGTTTCGATCCCTGTAGTAGCAGCCAATCGCTTGCCACCAGAAGCGCGATCGACCATCAACTTGATTCGGCAAGGCGGACCCTTTCCGTACGCTAAAGATGGCACTGTTTTTCACAATCGAGAGCGACGGCTACCGCAAGCGATGACAGGTTACTACCGGGAGTACACCGTTAAAACTCCAGGGGTGAGGCATCGTGGGGCACGGCGGATCGTTACCGGGCAGGGCAGCGAAATCTACTACACTGGCAATCACTATGCCAGCTTTGTGAGGGTGAAACAGTGATGGATCAGTTGATTGCAGTGCTTAACGGCGAACGTAGCTCCGGACTTTACCAGCTCGTTACACCCATCAGCACGGATGACCTCGTGACTCTGAGCCAGGAACAGGGTGCCCGTTTGTTTGATATCAATGGCACGTTGGTCAAAAGTAAAGCAGACTTTCTACAGGCTGTGGCAAAGGCACTGATGTTTCCAGACTACTTTGGGAACAACTGGGACGCATTGGAAGACTGCCTGACCGATTTGGACTGGCTGACAGACAATCGGTTGATCTTGCTATACGAACAGCCAGAAACGTTTGCCCAACACGCGCCTTCGGAGTGGCTGGTGGCACTGGATATTTTGCGATCGACCGTTGACTACTGGCATACGCGCGATCGCCCTTTTTCAGTCTTCATCAAAAGCAGCGGCACTGATCTAATCGGCTTAGATACTTTGTGAAGCGTCGCGATCGCTAACTGCTGACACCAAGCTTGCTTTCGCAATTTAAGCAGGATTGCTCATTGCTTCAGTCACGTCACCAATCTGGGTAAAGTCACGCCTCCCGAAAATGGCATCGGAATGGCGGTAAAACTTGAACTCCATCAGGTTGTAAAACGGGTCTTGCAGAAAGAAGGTGCGGTGCTCCAGCGGCAAGCCTGGGAACCGATGTTTTGCTTGCTGATAAAACGTCAGTTTGTTTTGCTGCGCCTTTGCTAGTAACGCTTCCCAATCTGCTTCTGCGGTGAAAATCAACCCAAAATGCCTGGGATAAATCCCTTTTTGTGGCACCAGTGGCTCATGAACGACGTGCGCGACTAATTGATGACCATGGAGATCGAGAATGACGGACTCTGCATTTTCGCGCCCCACGCTACAGCCTAAACCATCGGCGTAGAAGGTTTTTGTCTGAGGAATACTGCTAAC
>DATNQS010000469.1:0-2661 GCA_036703925.1 Candidatus Sericytochromatia bacterium | reverse complement strand
TTGCTGAAGCACTGCGGCAGGCAGGTTGGATAGTCGCGTATGAGCAAGCGGATGATTTCTTAACGCCGCTCAAGAACTGGATTGAGACTCAGCAGATCACAGAACTGCGGGTGATGATGCCGAACGATCGCCCCTTTGCCCGGCTCATTACATCCCTGCACCTTCCTTGCCCTGTCACCCTTGTGCCCAACAACCACTTCATCTGGAGCGAAGCCGACTTCAGAGAATGGGCTGGCGATCGCAAACGACTGGTGATGGAAGACTTCTACCGCGAAGGTCGTCGTCGCTGCAATATTTTGATGCAAGGTACGCAGCCGATCGGTGGTCGCTGGAACTTTGACCAGGAAAATCGCAAGCCGCCCAAGGGCAAACTGACACTGCCCGAAGCCCTTTGGTTTGCACCCGATGCCATCACCCAGGATGTGATTAATTGGGTCAAGCAGGATGACCACTTCAAAGCCAGCCAGCAATATTGGCAAAGCGAGCCGTTTCAATGGGCAGTCACTCGTGATCAGGCGCTCCAGGTGCTGCACTTTTTCCTGACGATGCGCCTTTCTGATTTTGGTCCCTATCAGGATGCAATGGTGACGGGCGAAGTAACCATGTGGCACGCTATGCTGTCGCCTTATCTCAACCTCGGACTCCTGCATCCGCTTGAAGTCGTGGAGGCCGCCGAGCAGGCATATCTTGACCATCAAGACACCTGGAGCCTTAGCAGCGTCGAAGGCTTTATCCGCCAAGTTTTAGGCTGGCGAGAATATATGCACGGCGTTTACAGCTTTATGAGTGACGATTACCCAGAGCGCAATTGGTTCAATCACACTCAACCGCTCCCCGACTTTTACTGGACAGGCGACACACCCATGAATTGTCTGCATCAGATCCTCACACAGGTGAAGGAAACTGGCTATGCCCATCACATTCAACGCCTGATGGTGCTAAATAATTTTGCGCTGATTGCCGGTATTGCTCCCCAAGCCATTGAAAACTGGTTCCATGCTGCGTTTGTCGATGCCTATGATTGGGTCATGCAAACCAACGTCATCGGTATGGGGCAATTTGCCGATGGCGGCGTGCTGGCATCCAAACCCTATGCCGCCTCTGCCAATTACATCAACAAAATGAGTGACTACTGCGGCAAGTGTACCTACAATCCCAAAGCCCGCACAGGCGAAAATGCCTGCCCCTTCAATTTCTTTTACTGGGATTTTCTCGATCGCCACCGCGCTAAACTCACCTCTCAGGGTCGCATGAGCTTCATCCTCCAAAACCTGGACAAGATGGCACCAGAAGAGTTGCAGGAGATTAGGGAGGAGGCGATCGCGTGGCACGACGCACAGGTATCGGAGACGTGAAAGATGGAAACACGGCTAAAGTTGAGTAAATGCCTCTGACCTTCTGACGGTCTTGATTCAGACTCTCCAGCTTAAACGCTATGCATCACGTTTCGATTCGGACGGCACATATTTTTCGGGCGATCGCCTTTTACGAACAGCTTGGCTTTCAAGTACAAGAGCGCTTCACCACAGGTTACACGCTGGCTTGCTGGATGGAAGGTCTGGGCGGACGGATTGAACTCATCCAAATCCCTCAACCAAAACCAGCACCCGATGCCTTCGGCGACGAGCATTATGTCGGTTACTACCATCTCTCGTTTGACTTGACTGCTGTTACAGACGATTTAACGCAATGGCTAGATGCCTTGAGCGATCGCGTTGCACAAGCTGCCGAGACACAACCTGACCAGTTTCAACCGCTGAACGTGCTGCTAAAGCCAGAACAGCAAATGATTGGCGATCGGGTTTACGAAGTCGCGTTCATTGCTGATACGGATGGGCTGCCGCTGGAGTTTTTGAGAGAAATGCAGAGAGCAGGGCTGAAGGCTGAAGGCTAAAAAGTGGAGTCAACAGTCAACAGTCCCTTTACAACGCCCCTGCTCCCCTAGCTCTCTCTGCTCCTCTAGACTCCATCACCTGCCCACCTCACTCGTGACTGAAACGCTAGGAGGAATTTTCTCAAGGCTGATGATTGCTTCCATCACAGCTTTGACTACAGGCGCAGCGACGGTCGAGCCAAACGCATCGCCACCTTTGGGTTCATCGACTACAGCAAGAACAACATAGCGGGGTGACTCAATGGGAAAGACCCCTACAAAGCTGGTGATTTTAGCGCGATCGAGGTAGCCGCCGTTGGGATTGGCTTTTTGTGCTGTACCAGTTTTACCACCAATGCGGTAGCCAGGAATCTGAGCACTTTTGCCTGTACCCTTGCTGACCACGGCTTCCATCATTGCCATCACGGTCTGAGACGTTACTTTGGAGAAGACAGGGCGCTTCACAGGAAAGCTGGGCTGCCAGTAGGGTTGCCCTTTGCTGTCAAACAGCCCCCGAACGACATGAGGCGTGACTAGCCTGCCGCCATTTGCCAGCACAGCGTGCATTTGAGCCAGGTGAATAGGAGTCAGTGAAAAGCCTTGACCAAAGGAAGTTGTTGCCCGTTCGATCGGGGATTCTAGAAAGTTTTTTTTGTCTTTGAACTGCCCTGCCGTCTCGGATGGTAGGTCGATGCCAACGAGTTCGCCCATCCCAAGACGCTTCAGCCAGGTGTAATACACGCTGGGTTTAATCTGCTGTACAACGTGAACCATACCAACGTTGCTGG
>DATNQS010000468.1:0-5425 GCA_036703925.1 Candidatus Sericytochromatia bacterium | reverse complement strand
AAACCCTGAGAAGTTATAGCAGTATCGCTATGCGGAGCATTTACTTTAACGCAATCATTTAGAAGGCGTAATCACCTAAACCGTTGCTTGCTGACGCTGGTAGAGAGACCAATACAAGCCCTTACTCCGCAGCAGATCGTCATGAGTACCCTTCTCAACTAGCACTCCCTTCTCCAGCACCACGATTAAATCAGCCCGTTTCAGCGGTGCAAAGCGGTGGGCAATCAAGAACACTGTACGGTTTTGCGAGACTTTCTGAATGTTTTGTAGCACCTGCTGCTCAGTTTCTGCATCTAACGCACTGGTTGCTTCATCTAATACCAGTAGAGGTGCGTTGGAAAGGAATAGTCGTGCTAACGCAATACGCTGGCGCTGTCCACCCGATAGAGCGGTGCCCCGCTCGCCCACACTGGTTTCGTAGCCGTGCTGCAATTCACTAATAAAATCGTGGGCAACTGCCAGTCGTGCGGCTTCAATCACCTGTTCGGCACCAATATCTGGGTTGCCGAGGCTGATGTTTTCTAACACCGACCCATTGAAAAGAAAATCTTCTTGCAACACTACGGCAACCTGCTGGCGTAGTGACGCAAGGTCTGCACTCTTAATATCAAACCCATCAATCAAAATGCGACCCGATTCCACCGGATACAGACGTTGAATGAGCTTCGAGAGCGTACTTTTGCCGGAGCCACTCCGCCCCACTACTCCCACTAACATTCCTGGCTGTACGCTGAAGGAAATGCCGCGTAGCACAGGCTCTTGCGTTGGGTAGTAGCGGAAAAATACTTGATCGAATGCGACCTGTCCCTGCAATGGCGGCAGCACCAAGCCTGAACCTGCCTCAGCTTCGGGAGCCGTATTAAGAATGTCGCCAATACGATCGACCGAGAGTAGCACTTGCTGAAGATTTTGCCAAAGCTGCACCAGACGCAACAGTGGTCCTGTCATTCTACCTGACAGCATTTGGAAGGCGACTAATTGACCGATCGTCAGCTTCTGCTCAATCACCAGCTTGGCACCTACCCAAAGAATAATCAGGTAAGAGAAGTGAGTGAGAAAATCGGCAATATTGTTGCTGATATTAGACGTAGTAGAGGCTTTGAAACCTGTGCGGATGAACCGAGCAAACAGCCCTTCCCAGCGATCGCGCGCTACCCGTTCGGCTGTATGCGCCTTTACTGCCTGAATCCCAGTAATCGTTTCGACCAGGAAGGATTGACTATCGGCGCTACGGTTGAAGGTTTCGTTCAACCAGTTCCGCAAAATTGGCGTTGCTGTCAATGTCAGCAGCGCAAAGAGAGGGACTACAGCCAGTGACACCCAGGTCAGCGGGATGCTGTAGGCGAACATAATCACCAGGTAGACGACAGCAAAAATCGCATCCAAAATGACCGTTAAGGCTGTCCCAGTCAAGAACTGGCGAATATTTTCGAGTTCTTGCACACGGGCAACCGTATCCCCGACACGACGTGCCTCGAAGTACGACAACGGCAGGCGCATCAAATGCCGGAACAGTTGGGCAGACAGGCTAAGATCAAGCCGCCGCGCCGTGTGCGTAAAGATAAAGAGGCGCAGAATGCCTAATCCCGCTTCAAAAAAAGCCACACCCAGAAGAGCAAGCGCCATCACATCCAATGTGGATAGGCTGCCCTGTACCATTACGCGATCGATGACAACCTGTGTAATGACCGGGGTTGCTAGCCCCAAAATTTGTAGTGTGAAGGATGCCAACAGCACCTCACCCAGCAGTTTGCGATAGTTCCAGATTGCTGGTAGAAACCAGGCAAGGCTAAACGTCTCTTGCTTCTGGATTTGCTCAATTTGCCAAAGCTGACCATCCCAAACGCTTTCGACCAGCGATCGTGGAATACTTTCGCAGGTGTGGCTGGGGTTAAGCGGATCTGCCACGATGAGCCGATCGCCTTTGACTGCATATGCTATGACCCAGTGCGTGTTTGAGTCAATGGCAGTCCGCACTGAGCGAGGCAAAATTAAGCTTGAACCATTTGCAGCACCAGAGCTATCTTTCCACTGCATCAGCGCTGGCAGCCCAAGCTGGCGCAAATTAGTCCAGGCAGTGTCAATCCGTCGCAGTTGCAAGCCAATCTTTTCGGCAGCTTCTACGACTTCAGCCGATCGCTGTCCTCGTACTTGTCGTTGTACCCATTCTAACTGAGCCGGAATTTGGCAATGACTGGCTGCCATTGTTAAGCAGGCGGCGGCAGTATTAACACCTGCTACAAAGGGAAAACCAGAAACGGGCTGTGGGGTCTCGTTGGTCTGAGGCAAATGGTGATTGCGTTGCAGTGCCCAAAAGCGCTCTAGTTCGGCAGAGAAGACCTGATCCCATAGCTCGACCTTCCACTGGGCGATAACCACATCTTTGTCCGCTGCACGAGCCTTCCAAAAACCGGGAAGATCTAGGCGATCGCCCAGCCAATCGCCTTTCTTGAGCAGGGTTGATTGCCCTTCTTCGGGCACCAGTCGCACTTTGCCGGTGACAACCAAAAGCTGGTTACCAGGCTCATCAGTAGACCAGAGCATATCCCCTAGGCTAAACCGACGAATGGTCGCAGCTTGCTTGAATTGCACCTGCTGGTCGGGGTTTAAGAACGAGAGGGGCGGTACGTCCCAGGGTAAATCTGTCGCTAGTTCATTGGTAATCATTCGTTTACCTGTAGCTTAACGGTCATGGTCTGAATTTTTTCTGACAGCCATTTTTCAAACAATTCGTTCTGCATCGCTTGCCGTAGCTGGTTGTCTTCTAGGGTCGCAGGCAAAAATTGCTCGACTCGAAAAATTGCCCAAACGTTTTCAAACTCTAGCGGTCCGACCAGTTCGCCGGGGCGGGCAGAATCGATCGCAGCTCTCAGTGCATCTGGCAGTGTCCCTCGGCTTACCGGACCCATCATGCCATTAGCAACACGCTCATCAGCGGTGGAATACTCTCGTGCCAACTGCTCAAAATTTGCCCCTTCCGCAATCTGACTCTGCAATTCTTCTGCTAGCTCTTTGCTGGCAACGACAATACGAGACAGCACAACGCGATCAAAAAAGATTTTGCGCTCAATGAAGTACTCTTGCAGGCGCTCGTTCGTTACCTGCGCCTTCAACTTTTCGAGCTTAAAACTACCCATAATTTGAGTATGAAACTGTTCATAACTCAAGCCGTTGCGGTTCAACCATTCTTGAAAGACCTTGCTATCTGTAAGCTGCTGCTGCAAGCGAAAATCAATGACTGCTTGCTCAACGATCGCAGAGCTAATCTCAATATCTTGCCTGGTTGCCAGCGATTGCTCTAGAACGTACTGCCGCAGAATGTCGCCAACGAAGGCTTGCAGCTTGCCTGCTGCTTGCAGATGCCGCAAACATTGCCGTAGAGAAAGGGGCTGTTCATCAACGACTAACAAGGCTTTTGATTCCGCTGCTTGTAATTCCATGGAGTAACTTAAGTCTATTAGGTCTAGAGTCTGTTGCTATCTTGCCCGAATTTACAGTGGCAACACCGAAAAAGCGAGTAAGTTTTTACGAAAATTCTACAGTCACATTGCTGCCATCACAGTAAATTCTCTGAGCGGGACAAACGTTAGGGCTTAAGGTTGTCCATACCTTTAACCAGAAGAGCCACTCGTACAAGGCAGTAAGCACAAGCTGAGACGCGAAACTGAATTAAACCAATTGCTAGCGACCAATACGTGCGTGAGAACACGTAGTATTACCCTTAGGGTATGCGTGACGTCTTTAACTTTAGTGGGTTCGGATACTCTGGTTAGAGACGACGCTCTTTTGACAGCCAATTATCCTCAAGCATCACATTTAGCATAAGAAACGATCGCCTGTTTCAGCAGAAGCTGGCTGAGAGCTGAACGATTTTGCAAAATATGTTCACATAAATGCCTAGGCAGGAAAATTACTAGGTACAACTTGCGACTATCGCTTTTATCGTCTGAGAGGGATTAAAAGCTAATCTTTCCTATGGAAGTTTTTGACAGCAAGGTGCAAACAAGCTAGTGACACTCTTTGTAAAGGAATAAGAGCGTAGACAGGTGTAGCTGATTAAATTGGAATAGCTATCAACTTGCAATTTCCGCATTTTTCTCTGCTAGCGATCTGACCTGGGAGCATAAATAGAGCTAAACCCCGACTGATGAACCGGAGTTTTATGGCATAATGATAAGCTGTTCAACTGTAGCTAATGTAACTTAAACAGGAAAAACGCTTATGACTCTTCAACTAGGCGATACCGTCCCAGATTTTACTCAAGAGTCCAGCGAAGGGCAAATCGAGTTTTACACATGGGCAGGCGATAGCTGGGTCGTTCTCTTTTCTCATCCGGCTGACTATACCCCAGTCTGCACAACTGAACTGGGTGAAGTCGCAAGACTCAAGCCCGAATTTGACAAGCGCAACGTGAAAGTTTTGGCGCTGAGTGTCGATCCGCCAGACTCGCACAAAGGTTGGATTGCTGACATTAACGAAACGCAAAACACAACAGTTAACTATCCGCTGCTAGCTGACGCTGATCGTAAAGTGTCCGATCTGTATGGCATGGTTCACCCCAATGCAAATGCGAAGGTAACAGTTCGCACGGTGTTTGTGATTGATCCGCAAAAAAGATTGCGCTTGACGCTGACCTATCCCCCCAGCACTGGACGCAACTTTGATGAAATCTTGCGGGTCATTGACTCGCTGCAATTGACTGATAACTACGGTGTGGCAACGCCCGTCAACTGGAAAGATGGCGACGATGTAGTCGTGGTGCCCTCGATCTCTACGGAAGATGCCAAGCAGCGCTTTCCAAAAGGCTTGACCGAAGTAAAACCCTATCTGCGGATGACGCCCCAGCCCGATAAGTAGATTAATCGGAACGAACTGAATCACTCATAAATAGCGATCACCCTTATCGGGCGATCGCTATTTTTATATTTCTGGATCGATGCCGAGCGATCGCAACTGTTCCTTCAATTGGGCAACCTGTACTTCAGCCTGATCGGCGCGTTGCCGTTCTTGTTCTGCACGTTGCCATTCTTGTTCTGCGCGTTGCCGTTCTTGCTCTGCCCGTTCTTCTGCTTGCTGGCGCGAGCGTACTTCTTCTCGAAGCGCTTGCGTCAGTTCGCCAGAAGCTAGTAGCTTTTCCCCTGTATCTTCCCGGAAAAACGCGATACGTTGCCCGTCAACATTTAGACGAAGCTGTAGCGGGGCAAGCCGATCGTCCGTGATCGGTTCATAGCGCTCTCCCCGCAGCCGATAGCCCCTTAGCTGCTCCTCAAGCCATTCTCCTTTCGGATCAAATTGCCAATATTCCTGTACTTCTAGCTGCTCGTACAAGATGCGTTTATACCCTTCATCATGGCTCTTCGTACTTTCTGAGGTGATCTCAAAAATCACGACAGGCACTTGACCCTCTTCCCAAATTTTGTAGTTG
>DATNQS010000467.1:0-10084 GCA_036703925.1 Candidatus Sericytochromatia bacterium | reverse complement strand
GGCACACGGGGGAAGGCTGCCCCAACCCAATACACTAGCGCTGTCGCAAACAGGATTGCAAAGGACGCATTATCGAAAATAGTTTGCAGTCTAACCAAATCCATGCCGTATTTTTCTCCAGGCTTTGAACCAATGCCCTTTCTCTATCCTACGATTCTTGAGAATAGTTAGGAAAGAGTTTTGCTAGGGGGATGGAACAGCACCAGGAAGTTCGAGCGCTGGGCTATTGGTTGGCGGTGGAGTGTTAGCAGGCACTGTAGGGCTAGGCAGAGGGGCAGGTTTGCCAGCTTTTTGCAACAACACGGTGACATCGTAGCGCGTGGTGCGAGCGTCACTAATGCCTGCCGTGACACCGATCGAGCGAATGGCATCAAGCAGATTTTGATTGCCAAGCGGCAGTTGCGGCAGCGGTAGGTTCTTCGCTTTATAGGCATCCACATTCACGAAGAAATTGCCGTTGTTAGGGGTAGAACCAGACGGGACGCTGGTTTTGAAGGCTTGACTATCAGCTAGCGAGGCAGATGGTTTCGGCAAGATTTCATTCACCACTGAAACCGTTGGCGAACCAAGCGCCATAAACGCTACATTGTCGGTCAGCCAACCGTGGGCGGCAGTAAACCCAAGTGCTGGCAACGACCAATTGGTAATGGGTTGATCGCCTGCCTTAGCCGCTTCAACCTTGAACTTATACTTATCTGCCATTGTCTGGTCTAGCTGTTTGAACGTTGCTTCCGTTGCCCGTCGATCGTTCGACTGCACCATAAACAAGAGGTTGAACGGTAAACCAGCGGGACTACCATCGGGTGTAGCTACTAGTGCCAGTGAAAATTCACCCTGCATCCACGTCAGAAAGTCCTGCTCCAAATCCAGATTGACAGTTGATTTCAAGGCGTTTGGCAACCAATCTGGCGACGCAGGTAGCGCAAAGTTAATAGCTGTTGCGCCCTGGCTGTAGTTCTGCCAGAACTGCCTCAAGTTGCCACCCGATGCCATCAAGAGCGTGCTGGCTGGCAGGCGACTCGGCATACTTTTGCCCTTATTCTCTACTTGAAAGGTTTTTTGGCTATCGGGCTTGTACCAGGTTACACCTTTGAACTGAACGCCTTCGGTCTCCAGGCTTAACGTCGCTGCCACACCTTGCGTCTGGGTCTGCGCCAGGTTCGGCGGTGCTGCCTTGCCTGTATTCGCTGCCGTAAAGGCAGTGGCGGCTGGAAAATTGAGGTAAAGCTTACCAAACGTTTGTGCTGCCTGGATCTTACCGACTGCCTGGGCATAGCCTGGAGTTGCCTTCAGCGCAGCTTGCCCTTGTTCACCTTTGTAGGTATCGATCGCTCGATCCATTGCTTTGGGATCAGTGGTGACTACCAGTAATCTGCCGTCAAACACCGTTGCCGAAATATTCTCTGCCTTGCCCTGCGTCTCTTTAATCTGGAAACCTTTGTAGGTGCGGTCTACTAGCTTGCCTGCCTGAGGTCTCGGCTGCTCCAAAAGCTGCTTTGCCTGTAGCGGGTTTTGAATCGGCAGCACCACGATCGCTAAAGGCTTAGGAGCCGCAGGTGCAGGGGTATTTGGCGCAGCAGCAAGGGGCTGTGGCGACAATAAGGCAATGCTTGCTTCTTTGCCAATCCAGGGTTGAATATCTTTTGCATAATCATAGCCATTGGCAGTCAACAGCCGATCGCGCAGTTGCGCCAGGTTCTTGTCAAATGCTGCCTGACTTTGAGGTGTACCAAACTCGCGCAGTTGTTGCCATTGACCAGGGTCAGTCGAGACCGAGAACGTCATTAGCGCATCCTGCGGAATCACTTCAGCACCGATCGGCAGTTCTCCTGAGCCGCCCCCCCGCTGATTCAGAAACCAGTAGGCAGTAGCACCTCCACCCACTAACAGTACAGCAGCACCTACGGGCAATAATAGGGACGGCTTTTTTTTCTTAGTCATGGGGGAGGGCTTTCCTATCTAGACAGCGCGAGCAATGCCCCTGCCACTTTAGCAAACCTGACGCGTAACAGGTGAAGAAGATGATATGAAAATTAGAGCGGCAAAGATAAAGAAGTAATGGACTAAATCTGTAGAAGTAAAAGACGCTCAAAGGGCTATTTGCTCAACGCTTTCTTTTATTCATCGCGACGCAAGATCACACCCCCTTCAACCGGGGTAATGTCCGCTCCTTCAAACGTATCGGTGCCACCCGTCCAGTTAAAGTCGCTAATCCGCAAGCCTACAGAGCCAATGGACAGAATTGGGTTGTAGCGTACGATGATCGCGTAGGTGCGGCGGCTGTATTCTAAAAAGTAGTCGGTGCTGATCTGACGGTTTGTATCTAAACTGATGGCAGTTTGAAAGCCAACTCGAAACGGACCGTAGATTTGTTGGGTGATGCCGAGACTAAGAATGCGATTATCAACCGTGCGATCGAAGAGAAAAGGCGATTGCCCGCTGCCAATGTATTGAATGTAGGCAATGTTGAACGCGGTATAGTCAAAGAATTTGCGGGAAAAATGCCCAAACTGGCCGCTCAGACCCACACTAGCAATCAGGTTTTGCTGAGTATCACCGCTTGTATAGGCACTGGCAACCCCCCTCAGCGTCACCCCCAAACCAACATAGGGCGTGAGGGGTACTGGGCTATAGCGTAAACCTTCTGTTGGGGTTGGCGGTAGCGCAGTACCCTGCCAGAGGGTAAAACCACGCGCTAGCTGCACCGTTCCTTCAAACCGCCCGAGGCTAATCCGGTTATTGGTGCGATCGGTGCTTAAAAGGTCAAGGCGATCGGTATCCGCATTCACGTACTGAGCACCGACCTGATACGTTAGCTCAATGCCAGATCTGCCTAGAATGACTCTAGGTGAGATTAATACGGCTCCTAGGCTACTTTGCACCGTTTGGAACCCTAACGACCCGTTGAACAGGCGATCGCGATAGCTATACTCAAACGCTAACGTGTGATTGCCTACCAGTTGCTGTGCTCGCAGGCTGGCTCTGACATTGTTTTCAAGATCGTCCAGATCCAGGCTCGTAAAAGATACCCTGCCTCGAATACTGGTCAATGGACCGGGGTTAGCCTCCAAAGCCCCTCGGAAGCCAAAGTTTTCTGCCTTGAAGGGGCTACCACCGTTAAAGAGGGCTTGCTGCACGAAAAACTGCGGCGACAGAGTGAACCGCACGGTATCAGACGACAGTACCCTGAATGGACGTTCGATAAATAAGCCGCCCCGATCTTCGTCATCGTAGCCAAACTGAAAGAGAGCCGGCGATCGCTGCCGACGGTCTAAGGCAACCACAGGTAGGAAGAACGGCAGAGTCAGACGCTGGTCAAACACCAGCCGAGGGCGTTTTGTTCGCACCTCATCCCGTAATGGCGAAACGCGGGTAAACGTCGCCTGTTCTGCTTTTAGGACTAGTTCCGGCGGCGAAAAGGGGTCGTTAGTAATCTGAATGTTCTGGGCAACCCAGCCATCTGGGGTGAACTCAATTTGATCTGCTTCAAAGCGCAACCGCCGGACTTGCCCCCCTTGAGGCACACCACCGGGAATCCGGGCTGCATCCCGTCCAAAACCAATGCCAGCACCGAGGCTGCCGGGGCTGCTGACGTTTTGCGTCGGTTGGGCAGATGTTACCCGATCGCTCACAGAACGCGCGATCGTCACACCTTCATTCCGTGACCCTAACGCCAGATCGGTGCCTGTATTGGGGAGAAAAATTTCGCCCCTGGCATTCAACAATGTGCCAGCACCCTGAACAAAGTTATAGTCCAGCCGTTGTCCGCGCAAAACCTGGCTACCACGGGTCAACGCCACGTTGCCCTCTGCGACTGCCAGCCGATTGTCCAGATTGACCTGGACACGATCGGCATCTAGCAACGCACCCTGAAACCGCATCAGAACGTTACCTTCAGCCGTAAAAATCTTGCGTTGCTCGTCATACTCCTGACGGTCTGCTGTCAGCTCAATCACAGAGCCAACATCCGGAGTTGTCCCAGGAGTCGGTGAACCGCCGGGGGTTAGTGAATCACCATTGCTCGGTGAACCATTGCTCGGTGGAGCCTGCGTCGGTTCTGGTTGCGTTGGTGGCTGGGTTGGTGGCTGAGTTGGAATCTCTAGTTGAACGGGTGGTTGCTCAGTTGTTGGTGCTGGCACTGGATTGCCCGCTGGTTGATCCAACGTTGGCATCGGTAAGAGCAGCGGCGTTTGATTAAGTGACTGAGCACGAATCACCAGTCCTGGCTTACCAGTCGTGCCCGTTTCTTCCTGTGCCAACGTTTCTTGGGCAAACTCGTCCAGGATAATTGCGTCGCTTAACCCTGATATGACAGCCGATTCACGGGTTGACTGTTTTGGCTGCGTTGTCCCTGAGAGAGAGTACACCACAGACTCCGATGCGTCTGAGACACCCGAGACAGGCAATGATCGCTCGACAGCAGTACGTTTATTGCGAGTCGCTGGAGCGCTAACTGGTGGAACGGCGATCGGCGGCATCTGTCTGGGCAACGTGGCTCCATTGGCTAAACGCTGCCTTCCTAAAAGCTGTTGCTTCCATTCCGTAACCGTATCAGCCGTGTCACTGAGCGTTTCTTTGGGCTTGACAGCCTTTGATTGAGGGTTAGAAAGGCCCGCTTGTTGGTCATCTTTAAGTTGGGCATCCTTTAACAAATAACCAGTTGTTGTTGAGGTGCCAAGAAGTGACGCTTGCGATACCCCCGACTGCTCGATAAAAGCCGCTGCTGTCGGTAGGCTTTCTGTTTCAGGAGCCGCTGGACTGGGGACTACAGCACTCTCTCGGTGGGGTTGCGTCGGTGGTACTGTCTGTTGAGCCGCTGTCGGTGCCGAAGCAACCAGCGAAGCGTGTGGTGAGTGGCTAACGTCTTGAGACGGAGTAGCAATGAGGGCAGGAGGAGTCGGTGGCGAAACCGGATAGGGCATATGGCGGCAGTCTCAAACGAATAAGCAACCCTTAGGGGTTGCTTTACTGGCAAATGGCGGGTAGCCCGCGCCACCCCCACCATCAAATGTTGCAATGCAGGCTCAGTCTACTCTAAATCACGCTGCTTCGGGTTGCGGGCAGGGTCATTAGACAAAAAGCCAAAGATAAACAGCGCAACAAAGAAAGCAACAACAATATAGACGGCAATTTTGAGAGTGACCATACCACTAGCTCCAGAAAAATCAAAGATACACGATCGACCCGCATGGCGCGATCGCTCTCCTATCATACAGAAATGCCGTTCCGTTTTCGCTTTAGCGGTTGCGTCTACTGTTTGCACGACACGGTATTATGCCTCCATGATGATGTAAAGATTCCGTAAAGTGTCATAGCTCCAACCGTCTACACAGCAAATTTCAAACGAGTAAGCTACAGCTCTTGTGAACAGGTATAGCTTGCTTTTCAGCATGGGTAGGAGTGGCTGAGTGAAGGAGTACAGATGGAAATAGTTCTTACGTATGGCGAGGAGCCAGCCAAGTAACGATTCTCAGTGATCGATTCAGTCAGGCGATCGTGCCTGCCCCAACAGATACGGCATGAGTTTTACGAGCAAAAATTAATGCATCGCCAATCAATAATGCATCGCCAATCAAGCAGTCTCATCGCTTCGACCACTAACACTCAAAAACTGTATCGCTTTGGAGCAATCCTGAGCGTTGGCATGGGTAACATGACCCGCTACCTCAGCTTCCGCAAGTACGCCGAGCGTGACTCTGAAGTAGACTTTACCTGGGCACCCATCAAGCATTTTATTGCATCTGATGAGCCAAACCCCTTGCGGTATTTACCCGAACCGTTCTACACGCGGGCAGTGATTCTTTACCAATCTTTTCCCGTGATGCGACAAATGCATCAGTTCGATGCCGTGTTGTTCCATGTGTTTGAGGCATACACTGTTGCCTGCTGCCGCAACGTGCTTTGGAAGCAGCCCCTCCTCATCTGGAACAACGATGACCCACCTGTTGTTAGCCCCTCCACACATCCCTTGTATCCCAAAGCCTTCAACAAAGCCTTGTGGCGGCATCGGTTTCGTCTGGGGTTAGATTTATGGTGCGCCAAACAAACAGAAGCCTTCATTCCCTGGTCTCAGTGGGGCAACGACATTCTGGTTGATGAGTGTGGCATTGCTACTAGAAAGGTACAGCCCATTCACCCAGGCTTAGATTTGGAACTGTGGTCGGACATGACGTTCCTCCGCGCTGATGCAGCTGCAAAACCAAAAATTCTGTTTGTAGGCGGCGATTTTGTCCGCAAAGGCGGCGATGTGCTGCTGCAAGTTTTTAGTCAACAGTTTGCGGAAAGTGCAGAACTTCATCTGGTTACCAAAGAGCCGCCAACGGTAGCGTTGCCGAATGTCTATGTCTACACAGATCTTGCTCCAAATGATGGTCGTCTTGCCCAGCTTTATGCTCAAGCGAGTCTCTTCGTCCTGCCAACAACAGCGGATCTTTCGTCTTGGGCGTGCTTAGAAGCAATGGCATCTGGTTGCGCGGTCATCAGCACAGAGGTTGGCGGTGTCCGCGATATTGTGCGTCACGGTGAAACGGGACTTACTGTACCTGTAGGGGATGCGTCAGCCCTTGCAGCAGCTATGCGATCGCTGCTGAGTAATCCAACGTTGTGTCACCAAATGAGTGTGCAGGGACGAAACGTTGTAGAGCGCGACTTCAATGCTGCCATTAATGTGCCACGCATCCTTGCGGTGATGAAAGAGGCGGTCGATCGCAAGCATGCCACTAACCCAGGCTAGTGTGCGGCTAACAGAACGCTCTAAGCAAAAGCCTAAATATAAAGGTAAAAACGCAAAAGCTCTGTCAGTAAAGGCTCCTCATGGTAAAAGACGCTTCCTCCCACCACGTAAGAACGTTTTCCGTAGGCTGCCAAACGTTAGTAGATAACCGACTACTGAATGCCAACATTACCGATTGGATTGATCGCTTGGTTTTGCTGTGGGCGACCAAGGTGATCGTCATAGCACCGTGCGCGCGGTGTAACAAAGCAGCTCAGGAAAATACCAATTTGACGTTGAAATAGACACGCTTTGACAATATCCGTTGTCAACTGGCTGCGATAACGCAAATAGAACAATACTACCCTCAAACCACCCAAGAGAATAAATGCGGGCAGCAGCAACATCAGTAGTGGTTGTTGCCAGGGATGTAGCTTAGACAAGCGCAAAGCATGAGCCGATAGTCCACTGTTGCGAGCAATTTTAAGCAGATACTCAGGCTCTAAGCGTCTTGCAGGCATATGGTGCCACACCTTCATCTCAGCGTTATGCCAAACCTCCCAGCGACTGTTGATGATGTAGTGCAAGACCTCCACATCTTCGGCACAGGTTGCCACAAAACTCCAGGACTCATCCCTACCCCACAGTCGGCGATGTTGAGGGACAGCCTCCTGCCATGCCTGCTTACGAATAACGCAGCCTGGGTTGACTGGACAACGGCGACGCACAAACGTTCTGGGATAGCGGAAGGATGCGTCTCCCGAATCACCAACAGCTAGCAAAAACTTGATCTGATAAAAGTTTTCTGGTGAAGGAACCTCCAGCCGTGGATAAATATTGCCCCCGTAAGCCCCCGCCTTAGGATGTTCTTGACCAAAACGATAGGCTGCGGCTAGCCAGGTTGGTTCTGGAAGATTATCGTCATCTAAAAAGCCTACCAAGGCTTCACTTGCCGCTTCACGCATGGCCAGTTCACGCCCATAGCCGGCCCCCTGGCGTGGTTCGCAAAGAAACCGGATTTGGCTGTCCTGCCGCCACCGTTGAGCATATTCGGCAACAATTGCTGCTGTACGATCGGTGCTGTTGTTATCGACAATTAGCACTTCCCACTGCAACCCCTCAGCATTGTTTTGAGCAAGTAAGTGGTCTAGAACTTCGGGCAAGCGCTTCTCAGCGTTATAGGTACGGACAGCTACAGTAAAGTCAATTGGCATGACGAGATGGCGATAAGGACCCTACATCATTATGAGTACCTAATGTTAGAGAACTCTTACCTTCTAATTTCTTCATTTCTACGCTACTTTCCATGAAGTTTTCATGATGTTTGCAAGAAACTTTTTTCTAAGTATTTATGGCAAACTGCTTTGATCGATCAAAGTTAGTTTGTAGTGAATGGTCAACCGAGCCTCTAAGACACAGGTCGTACTTTAAATGACCTTTAACCGTAGCTAACTCAACCTGCGGCAGTCTAGCGGCTTAAGGCATTGCTTCATGAGACAACCTACTCTAAAAAACTCATTTCTATGTTTAGAAAAAAGCCTGCTGTTGACGATCGCCCCTGCTGGCAACTGCCCTTGCTGTCAGCGCTGCCCCTCTTCTTCACATCTATGCTTCTGGTTATGGCTTGCTGGCTAGTCGCACCATCCGCCTTAGCGTTGCCACTGTCATCGACATCTACTGTTGGTGCGCTATTCTCTTTTGCGGGCGATCGTCCGGCAAATCTAGGCGTAGCGGAGGGTAAGTTTGCGCCTTGTCCAAGTACGCCCAACTGTGTGAGCAGCCAGAGCCAAGATCCAGCACACGCGATCGCTCCACTGCGCTATGCCACAGCACCAGAGGTTGCTTTTGACACGCTTAAAGCAACGCTTCAGGAGCAACCGAGAGTCAGTCTGCTGACGGCTACTGCTGACTATATTCGTGCGGAATTTACCTCATCAATCATGGGCTTTGTCGATGACGTTGAGTTTTACCTCGATCGCGATGCTGATCGCATTCAAGTCCGTTCTGCTTCTCGCTTAGGCGAGTCTGATCTTGGCGTGAACCGCAAGCGCATTGAAGCAATACGGGCAATGCTAGAGCCTGAAGGGCGGTAAAGACAACGAGTGCCACAGGAGGCTACACTCTGAGGGGGTTAGCCCAACACTTGAAAACCTTCCACAAGCGCTGAAAGACCGTGAAGCCCTTTCTCTTTGTGACTGATCTGGATCATACGCTGGTAGGCAATGATCGTGCCATGAGTGACCTCAATCACCAGCTAGAGGCGCATCGCCAGCGGTACGGTACAAAAATTGTGTATTCCACTGGGCGATCGCTCACCAGCTATCGGCAGCTCAGCACCGAAAAAACTCTCCTACAGCCAGACATTCTGATCTGTGCTGTTGGCACCGAAATTTATCATCAAGGCGGCGACACCCCCGACCCAATCTGGTCTGAAATGCTCTCGCAAGGCTGGAAGCGTGAACACATCGTCAACAGTGCGGCCCGTTTTGTTGACCTTACGCCGCAACCTGACTCAGAGCAACGCCCGTTCAAAGTAAGCTACTTTCTCAGCGAACAAGCCGCCATTGAAGTTCTCCCTGACCTAGAAGCGTTGCTGGTAGAACAAAGGCTGGAGGTGCAGGTCATCTTTAGCGGTGGCAAAGATTTGGATATTTTGCCACGTCAAGCCAATAAAGGCATGGCAATGGCGTTTATCCGTCAATATTTAGAATTCGACCCGCTGCAAACCGTGGCGTGCGGTGATTCTGGTAATGATGTAGCGCTGTTTCGCGATCGCCCGGAACGCGGCATTATCGTTGGCAATGCCCGCCCCGAACTCCTCCAATGGCATCAGGCAAACCCGAACCGCAACCGCTATCTTGCACTAGCCGAATGTGCTGAAGGCATCCTTGAAGGGCTACAACACTTTGGCTTTCTTTGAGTTTTGACCTTGCTGCATGTAGGGATGATGCCCGCAACCTTTTCCTGAATTCTTCTTCTAGTCTTTTGTCCCCATTAGAAGACTTTTGGCCCCTTCCACCCGCTTCTGTTAGGGGGATGGCTGCAATCAGGTCAGATTTTTCATTTAAGGGCAAGGCATTGCCCTAGTAATTGTTCATCATTATGAGAGTCCAAATATACACTTGGGGTACGCTGCGTTTTACTTGATCCATTGAGCACCGTTATGCCGCAGCGAAGGTACATGACACAACTGGTCCAAAACTCTACCGAACGATCGCCTGAGGCTGCTGTATCTGCCGCCAGTTTGCTGCATCACTATGGCTTTGATTTGGGTGGTGATACGATCGCGCCCTTGCTGTCGGTGTGGCAAGCGCAGTACCCAGATTCGTGGATACGTCTGGCAACCATTGAAGCGCTTTACCAGGGGCGCTA
>DATNQS010000466.1:0-7755 GCA_036703925.1 Candidatus Sericytochromatia bacterium | reverse complement strand
TGGCACCGATGTTAGCTACGGGCAATTTTTGGGCGCAGGTGTGATTGTGTTTACGGCTTTCGGTGGAGCACTGAATGCCGGTTTACCCGTGATGTTCGATCGTGAGTTTGGTTTCCTCAATCGCCTGCTCGTGGCTCCGCTAGCATCTAGGTTCTCGATCGTGATGGCATCAGCTATTTTCATCACCACACTGAGCTTGATCCAAACAGTGGCAATCGTTACAGTCAGCGCTCTACTGGGGGCAGGTCTACCAAACGCACTTGGCTTGGGGCTTGTGGGTCTAATTGTGCTCCTGCTTGTGCTGGGTGTAACCGCACTAAGCCTGGGACTATCATTCTCCTTACCAGGTCATATCGAACTCATTGCCGTGATTTTTGTGACCAATCTGCCGTTGCTGTTTGCTAGTACGGCACTTGTACCGTTGTCCTTCATGCCAACCTGGTTGCAGTGGATTGCAACGCTTAATCCACTCAGCTATGCCATTGAGCCGATCCGGTATGTCTATTTGCACAGCGATTGGTCATTAAGTAGCGTGGTGATGCAAGCTCCCTGGGGTTCTGTCACGCTAGGAGCGGCGCTCTTGCTGCTACTCAGCTTTGATGTAGTCGCGCTAGTGCTGATTCAACCAAAACTGCGGCGATCGCTCGCTTAACAGCCCCTTCAAGCTGCCAAATTGATTGCTAAAATTTATCTTGGATTGGGGTGCTAAGATTTCAAGATGGAACTATTTGCCTGGTGGGTGCAGTCTTAGCGCATAGAAGGGTTAGGAAATCTCTTAATTAAGGTGTGTTGGGTAAAGGACGCTTTATGGCTAGAACAATGAACATTTCAACCATGTATACACGCAAGCTCACCCAAATAACCCTGAGCCTTACGGCTGCGATCGGTTTAGTAGTCGGGCTATCTCAGTCTGCGTCAGCGGAACAGGTAGATGTTGCCAAACCCCAGGATATCTTCCAGGAGCAGCAAAATAGCGATCCGTTTTCGGGTCGGGGTGGTAATCAGGCTGGTAGCGTTATGGATCTGGTGCATCGGGCACAGCAGGCAGGCTCTATCAGCTACGAAGATTTTCAAAGTCAGCAGCAAGAAAATCTTGATTCGGTAACAGCTGGTTTTCGGGAAGCCCAGAAGAAACGCTTGAGTGGTTCACAGACCCCACCCGTGGTTGCTCCAAGTCCAGTGCCAGCAGGTCAATCGCCTTTGTAAAAAGCTGTCCTGCTGTAAAGGCCTGCGTTAGGGTTCATCGTGATGAGTCGGTCAAACGCTCTTTAACTCCTTTCCCTTTCAACTCTTACTTTCTAGGCATTGGCTTCAGCCCAATCGGTTTAAATTCATAGAGTACGCGACCATTACCATTAGAACGAAGTGGCGCAACAGTCATCAGACGTACCCCACTTTGTCGATCGCCGGATGGCAAGAAGCGAACTGGCTCGGTTGCCCCCGATGCCATGAAATTAGCTTGAGATAGAACCCTCTGAATACCACTGCGGGTAGGTTCGCGTCTCATTGCTCCGACTAGGGCTTGAGTCGCGTCATATGAAAGTGCCGTGCGCCAGCTAATTGCAGCATTTCGTCCCCAAAGCTGCTCTGACTGCTGCTGAAACGGGAGCCTAGCTAAATCAGCCGGTACAGCGACAACCATATCGACGGCTTCCCTCCCCGTAACTTTTAGCACCTTAGCAGTAGAGATACTGTCACCTGCTAGCACCTTTAAGCGACGACGATTAAGCTGCACAATCTGGATTGTTCGGTCAGAAACATTGCTATCGGGTGCCAGCATCATGACTTCAGCACCACTTGCGATCGCCATCTCAACGCTATCAGCCGCATCAAAATCAGGTCGAGAGAGGTCAAACTCGTTCATGATCTCTACACCGTTGTAGAACAGCGCATTTTTGAATTCGGTTTTGAGCGACAGACTGTAGGCGCTGGCAGCGTTAAAAAAAACAACCACTTTACGCTTCTGCATTTGATTGAGCATATGGTTACTCAACGCTTTAGCCGTCAGGCGATCGCTCGGCATGGTGCGAAAAATATAGCTACCCACATTTGATAGCTGCACGGCTGAACTAAGCGGTGATACCAAAACAAGCTGATTGGCTTGATAGACAGCAGCAGCAGACAAAGTTGTATCACTGATCCCATGCCCAACCACACCCAAAATTTCTGGTTGGTCTACCAGAAGCTTCGCTAGGTGTTGAGCCGTTTCGTGCTGATTATCATCGTTAACGATCGTCACCTTGAGACGTGTTCCATTAATGCCACCTGCTTGATTCACATCGTCTTGCGCCTTGGCAACCCCTCGCAGAATTTCGAGCGCTGACCCAAAGGTATCGCCTAGCGGCACAACAACTGCAATCGTATAAGACTTTTCCGTGCCAATGCGGGCGTTATTGAGATAAATCAAGGTCTCAGGATCACTACGATCATTTCTTCGCGCTGCCTCTAAAGTTGCGACTGCTTTTGGATAATTCTTGGCAGCAAGCTGCTCAACGCCTTCTTGCTTTTTAGGATTAGCTTGCCAACCACTCAGCAACTTCTCGCCTGAACTCATGCGATCGTTCAGCGCCTTCTGTACTGGGTTGATAGCTAGCCCAGTGGTGGGTGCGAGAGGAGCAGGCGAGAAACCACGTACCAGAAGACCTAGGGCTAGGGCAGCGCCTATTACTCCACCTGCGATCGCCAGCACTTTCACACCCTTGCGATTAGCGTCAGAGCGTAAAGAACGGCGATCGACCTGAAACTGCGTTTTATGAGCAGGAGTTACCGTCAGTGACTTAGCCGGGTGTCTCACGGTCAAAGCATTCGCCGTGTGAACAGGCACCATTAGACCAGTAACAACTTGCTGAAGCGCCTGCCGAGCTTCCGAAGCAGACTGATAGCGGTGAATATAGTGGTAACAAATCATCTGATTCAGAAAGGCTGCCAATGGCTCGCCCACCTGTACTTGGTCACGCCAAATAATCTCAGAGGTATTAAAGTCCTGTGGCAACTGAGATGGGCGCATTCCCGTCAGAGTTTGAATCGCCACCATGCCTAAAGAATAGAGATCGCTGCTGAACTGCGGTCTACCTAAACATTGTTCACTTGCACCATAACCCGAGGTATAAATCGGGATGCTGAAGCTGGTTTCACCCGTCACCTCAGCGATCGTGTTGCCAAGCGTTTTCACCGCACCAAAATCAATCAGCACAAAGTTACCATCGCGATCGCGTCGAATCAAGTTTTCTGGCTTAATATCCCGATGAATGACTCCCTGAGCATGGACAAACTCTAAAACACTCAGTACATCATCTAATAACGCTATCACCTGGCTCTCAGCAAAGCGGACACCCTCTGTCAACTCATCGCTTAGCGGATGTCCCTCAACAAATTCTTGAACTAAGTAGAACTCCTGCTCCTCTTCAAAATAGGCAAGCAGTTGCGGAATCTGATCATGCCGACCCAAACGCTCCAATGTTTCTGCCTCGGTCTGAAAGAGCCGCCGCACCTGTTGAAGCACCAAGGCATTGGAACTAGCAAAAGTCAGATGTTTGAGCACACAGCGCGGTTTACCAGGACGCTGAGTATCTTCGGCAATATAAGTGTGACCAAAGCCTCCCGATCCCAGGACGTTGATCACTCTATAACGCGCACCGAGAAGTTCACCCAGCATTGCATCCACAGCCTGACGTAATTGCGCCCCACTTCTGGCAACAAAATTACTTTTCCTTGACTCTACCGTGATGCTGCTGATCCTGCCAGAGGGCATACAGGCAAGTGTAAAAAGAAACTCTAAAGGAAAAAGAAGACTTGGAGAACGCTATTAGCTAAAACAACGTTACCAAAGGTCAGCAGCTACATCGCTTTAGGCACTTATGCTAGGCAACCAGGATGTAGCTTGTTCCACTAAAAGTGACGGTAACTGTAAAGACGCTGCCATACTCAGGCTAAAGACTTTCCAGGTAACTCAATAAATCTGCCATTTCTTGCGGACTAGGCTGAAACTGCGGCATAGGGGGGGTCTGCCCGCTAATTACCTGATGGATCATACTGACCTTAGACTTCCGATTGGATATCTCTCGCAGGCTTGGCCCAACGCGACCAGCTGCCTCCGTACCGTGACAACCAGCGCAATTCATCAAAAAAATGGCATGACCCTGTACAGAATCACCCTTGATTGCTAAAACATCCTGCATATAAGGTGAGGATGCACGAAACTGATAAACCCCCAGAACAGCTAAAAAGGCTGCAAAACAGAGGGCTATCAGCATTAGAGCAATCCGCTGAATCAACCTTTCGTTAGTAAGAAGCTGATTATCCAAAAGTTTTTCAAGCCGTGCAAAAAGAGAGTGTTGTCGAATCGAGATAACAATCAATCGACTTTTCTACTTTAAAGCTTCTTCAGATAACTTTGCAATTCTCTCAGACTCTAAAAGTGCAACCAACAGATATGGCGTTTTCATCTTTATGTCCCAAGCTGTCAAGACTACCCTTCTGTCCCCTAAAACCTGCGTGTCTTTGCTGCGCTTTGCTCATGAACCTAGTACGATGAGAAGAGAATATGTAACTTACATAAAAATCACTAATTCAAAAGGAGCTGTAACTTGGTAGAGCCACTTCTTTCAGGTATTGTGCTTGGGCTAATCCCCATCACCCTTGCCGGACTATTCGTCGCTGCCTATCTTCAATATAAGCGTGGCAACAAACTTGGTCTTTAGCCTGCTAAAGCGTTCTCTTCAAGCACTGAAGCCCAGCCTACAACTGGGCTTTTTCGATCGCCAGACTCTTTCTGTGCCCCATGGGTTACCTAAAGAACCTCACTTCCCCCAAGGCTCCTAAAGAATAGGTCACGTCTCGTTGTGCTTGTGATGTATACAACAATTCTGAGGGCTTCCCCCAGAGAAAGAGCCTGCAACGTTATTCAAAAATCGCTCGATCGCTTCAGACACTACTTGGCAACCAGAGCGACCTACACATCACGCCTTTTGCCTAACGAAGCTCGAAGCGATCAAACAATCTCAAACTCGACTCCGTAATGCTTCAGTAAACTGCAAGTATCGTGATCAACAAGGTTGGTATCACTTAATTCGAGATTGTAAAAATCAACCCAGGGATCATCAAAATATGGTCCTGCGTGCCAGGTGCCAACCTCTAGCTTGATAAAGCAATTACCAGGAATGCGGAACGCTACGATATCCTCCAAGCGAGGAAGTGCTGCTTGATCTGGCGGCGCAACTGCCAGCAACCATTCCTTACCTTCTAAAGACCCTAAGCATTGTGTGCAGAGCTGATGCCGCGTGATCTGATGAAACTTCCGCCCGCGTTGCTGTAGCCGCATAATGTAAAAGTGAGGAACCCCGTTTTGGAGCTGCAACTGTGCATCCTCCGAGCCAAAAGGTCTATGGTCATTCGAAGCAATGATCATCTGACCAAAAGGGTGAAACGATTCTGAAGTAATCAACTGGGCAGGAATTGTTTGCAGCAGTTTAGCTTCCATCATTAAACACAGTGATTTTGAGGGTAATGGCAAACGTGCGAGAAGAGGCGAGTCAGTTTAGCTCAAGAAGTACATTGACATCTGACCGCCAAGTCAGGCTGTACCAAAAGCTTCAAGAAGAAGCATTCTAATGCCAACGCAAACTGCTTTGTATCCAACAAAGCGCACTATTTTGTACCAAACAGTCGATCGCCAGCATCACCCAACCCAGGCACAATATACCCATGCTCGTCCAGCTTTTCGTCAATTGCAGCTGTAAAAATTGGTACATCTGGATGCTGCCCATGAAAATTATGAATACCTTCAGGTGCCGCTAACAAGCACACTAACTTTAGCGATCGTGGATTAGTCTGCTTCAATCGTTGAACAGCCGCAGCCGCCGAATTACCCGTAGCTACCATAGGGTCAACGACTAACATATCGCGCTCTTCAATGTCATGTGGCACCTTAAAGTAATATTCCACTGGCACCAAAGTTGTCGGCTCTCGATACAAACCAATATGCCCTACTCTTGCAGACGGCATCAGCTGTAGCATTCCATCCAAAATGCCTTGACCAGCACGCATAATGGAGACAATGACAAGCTTCTTATCAGGAGCTAGAACTGGGGCAGACATCTCGCAAATTGGCGTTTTAATTAATTCATGTTTGAGCGGCAAATCGCGTGTTACTTCGTAAGCTAGTAACATACTAACCTCAGTCATGAGCGATCGAAACTTAGCGGTACTAGTCTCTACACGCCGCATGAGTGTAAGTTTATGTTGAATTAAGGGATGATCGATAACTGTGACGCTATATGCCATAGATAGAACCCTTAATGGATGCAACAGTAATACATAGCATCGTTTAATTAGTAGCCCTTCAACTAGAAATATTTGCTGTGCCCAAAGCACACTAAGGTAGGTATTTCTGTACTACGTCCCACCCTGTCAATGAAACCCAGCATAACCCCATAAAGAGCACAGCATTAGTACCGATATGCAGTGACCGTGCCCAAGGCTTCAAGAGCTTTATCTGCACAGCACTCCAAGCAGAAAGAAAAACTAAACTTACTACAATTAACCCTGCTAGCAAGTGCCATGAATGACCTAAACTGCCAAAATGACCGAAGGTTCCGACAATACCAATGCCTAAAAGAAGCAGTACTAATACAACAAGAACCCCACCCGTCAAAAAGTGTAAGGTACGAAGCCAATGAGAATAAATCTGCTGCTGACGCTGAACAGCTATGCTCACGCCTGATGCTGCTAACAAAAAATAAGCAGCAATTGTAAAACCCATCGACCATGCTGCAATCTTCCATAACCACAGAAAAGATGGTAAAGGCATCATTTCAAACTCCAGCCAGCCTCAATGGTTTGCCCTACATCTATCAAGCACAATTATACAACCGAGCAACCAACAGTATCGCTTTTCCAGGTTTTGCCTATAGAAGAGAAATACCGTTTTGTTGATATTGTTTGAGCTACTACGTGGGCATTGCAACCAAGGTCTTGTCATCGTGCTATAAGGGTAAGCAACTGGACTTCTCCATTGTCGCTTCTTCTTTTGTTTCCATCTTCCCTAAATAGGACTACCGGAAAAACGCTCTCAGGCACTGTGAATGTAGTTGATTCCTTTACTACGTAATCGCCTTCTAACTGCAAACATATCTTGGGCAAAGCCGATCTTGTCTTGAATGCTGGACAGCGTTAGCAAAGCACGATCGATCACTTCCCAACATGGAATGATTCCTTCTTGATTAGCAATCTGGATGGTAAGCCCAGGACGAGCATTGATCTCCAGCAATAGTGGACCTTTTCCTGATCCAATATAATATCGACACCGAGATAGCCGAACTCAGTTTTATCGCCCATCTTGGTTGCCATCTCCAAAATCGTCTGCCTGTGAGAAATATGGCGATCGCATAGCAGCTGCCCCGTTTCAGGATAGCGATCAATGTAGCGAGCTTTCTGAATTCCTGAGAGTGTTGTCCCTGTTGCCAGATCAAGCCCGACACTAGCTCCACCTCAGTGTAAGTTAGCTTTACCATCTAACATTTGGGTTAGGAGATGCAGCATTACCATTGTCGGAACACCTTGATAGACAATCACTCGAATATCCGGAGCCCCTTAGTACGCGATTCCATCTTTGATGAAATCGAATTGAACTGCATAATCAACCACTGCCGCAACGACTGTTCCTAATCCGGCAATTGTTGTCTCAGTAGCCATACGCATAGTCATCCGGCTAATCCCTCCTGGACTCAGCAATATAGCTGTTGCCATAAAGGTTAA
>DATNQS010000465.1:0-11591 GCA_036703925.1 Candidatus Sericytochromatia bacterium | reverse complement strand
GCTGAAACGCTGCTTCTAGCTCAAAGAGAGCAGGCATCAGGGTTTCGGGTACGTACTTGCCACCAAATTTGCCAAACCGCCCCAGTGCATCAGGACGATTCTGCGGTAAAGCGGTTGCCGTTTGAAGCTGGGAGGAGAGAGGCGTTGTAGTCATTAAGTCTATGGCAATGAGGAATAGCCTTCATTATACGTCTGAGATTGGGAGGCGTTCAGCCAAGGGGCTATATTCTGTCTGGAGTCTCATAGTTTTGTCTGCCAAAGGGCAGCAGTTGAACTGTGCATGAACCCTATGCCATCAGTGATCTGCTGCTAACGCGTTGATCCCTTATCAATGTGAGTGTAGGATGTTGAGAAGAACCTAATCCTCCAGATCGAACCGATGCAGGAGAAAGTCTAGGGCAGCAGCATGAAGCACTTGATACGCTGGATCATGGCGAATGGCCATGCGATCGCGTGGATGCGAAAATGGCACATCCAAAATCTCGCCGATCGTTGCCCCTGGCCCATTGGTCATTAAAACAATGCGATCGCTCATGTAAATCGCTTCATCAATATCATGGGTAATCATGATCACCGCCTGACGCTGGCTCTCCCAAATGCGCAAAACCTGCTGCTGCAACTTGCTGCGAGTCAGCGCATCCAATGCCCCAAATGGTTCGTCCATCAGCAAAATCTTGGGGCGCACAGCCAGCGCACGCGCAATACCAACTCGCTGCTTCATACCGCCTGACAGTTGATCGGGGTACTTCTCGGCAGCGGCGGCAAGATTCACCATTGCCAGGTGCTCGTTGACTAGATCAGCTCTAGCCGCTCGCGGTAACGAATCAAACACCTCGTCTACCGCCAGACGAATGTTTTGGCGTACGGTTAGCCAGGGCAAGAGACAATATTGCTGAAACACCATCATCCGATCCGATCCCGGTTTGCGGATGGGCTGACCCTCCAAGCGAATACTGCCCTGCGTAATCGGTTCTAGCCCTGCGACCAGTCGCAATAGCGTTGATTTGCCGCAGCCAGAATGACCTACGATCGTCACAAACTCTTGCTCGCCCAGCGTTAAGTTGATGTGGTCTAGCACGATCGCACGTCCACCCTGCGGCTTTGGGTACGCTTTGACGAGATTCTCAATTTCTAGAAAGGCTGTCGATGCAGCATCTGGATGCACTTCATTTGCAGGCTGCGGAGAAACATTGAGCATACGAACCTCCTGTGGAATACGGTTTAGAGTCTGCTTGCCTGCCCTACGCAAGAGAGATATTCGTCGGACGATTGGCACGAATTTCAAAGCTTTTTAGATAGCCATCCAGATCGCTGGGGTCGAACGATTTGTTGTCAATGAATAACGCGCCTGGCTCAACTTTGTAATCCTCTTGAGGGCACGCAATCCCCATCTCGGCGGCAATGTCTCGATACAAATCGGTACGCCATGCCTGACGTGCAATCTTTTCGGCCTGTGGTGGGATAGCAGGAATTTGTCCCCACCGAGCCGATTGGGTCATGAGCCAAAGGCTTTGCGACTGCCAGAGAAAGGTCGAATGATTGCCTGCAATGTTGCCTTCCACCGCTGCTAGATCAGGCGGAATGTCAAAGAAGATAGTGGTTTCATCCGGTTTGTTGACAATGCGCGACCGCTCATCAAAACCACCATAATCATATTTACCCAAAATGGCAGGACGGGTGAGTTTGGGCTTGGCACCGGTAAACGATCGCTCTGAGATTAATTCTGCTACCTCGTGTCGATTGTTTGGATCGCTGCAATAACGACACGCTTCAATCATTGCTTTCACCAGCGATCGATAGGTTTTTGGATTTTCCTTGATAAAGGAATCTTGCACTGCTAAGACGCGATCGGGATGTCCTCGCCAAATTTCTCGCCCTTGAGCAAAGGTAAAGCCAATGCCCTCATTGCCCTTGATGGCGCGGGTATTCCAGGGTTCAGCGACCATATATGCCTCCATTGCGCCAATCCGCATATTGACCAACATCTGCGGTGGCGGCACGATGATGATGCGAAATTCTTCCAGTGGATTGATGCCCACTGCCGCAATTACATAGCGTATAAAATACTCGTAAATCGCAGAACTCAACACCACTGCCATAATGCGTTTCTCAGACGGCAGGCTGTTGAAATAGCGCTGAAAATCCTGCCTAAACGCATCCAGGTTGCCGTTATAGTCCTGCCAGGGGCGTATACCTGCATCCCACATGGCTCGGTTCATGGTGATGGCGTTGCCATGCCGATGAATCGTCAGCGCCGCACAGAGCGGGGCATGTCTAGCACCTTCTGCCCCGGTACGGGCATTGGTCACAGCGCCAGAAACCACTGGAGCAGCATCCAAACGACCAAAAATAACACCATCGCGAGACGTTGCCCAACTGGCTTCACGGTTAAGTTTGACGTTCAATCCATACTTGCGAAAGAAGCCTTTTTTCCAGGCGATCGCAAACGGAGCACAATCATTAACGGGCACGTAGCCAATAACCAGGTTGGACTTTTCGAGCGTTGCAGATTTGATTACAGGTTCAACTGCCAGTGCCTCAGACGTAAGCGCTGACGGGCTGCGATTGCCATCAACATTGAGTGAAAAAAGAGCCGCACCTGCAACGGATGCGCCTGTTGCCGTAAGAAAGTCGCGCCGTGTCCAGCGTTTGTTGCTCATAATTACTATATGAATAGGTTGCTGCGTGGCAGATAGCCGTCGTTCAAAGTGGCGGTAGCAGCGACAAAAGCCGTTGCTTACGATTGCACGGGTCTATGAGTCACAGCTTCCTGAAGCTTGCAAAGCAGCCAATCAAGAAGCAAACCTGTAAGACCAATCAACACCACTGCCATAAAGACAGCACTCAGGTTCAAGCGGCTCCACTCATCCCACACAAAAAAGCCAATACCAACCCCACCCGTCAGCATCTCGACTGCCACAATGACCAACCACGCTACCCCTAAACTGATGCGTAGCCCAGTGAAAATGTAGCCCAGGCTGGCTGGCAGAATAATCTTGGTCAACTGTCGCCAGCGCGGCATTTCTAGCACTTTAGAGACATCAATATAGTCTTTAGGAACGCTAGAAACGCCTAAAGCGGTATTGATTACTGTTGACCATAGCGACGTAATGAAAATGACAAAAATGGCCGAGGGATTAGCCAGGTTGAAAATGGCTAAGGCAATAGGCAACCATGCCAGCGGCGAAACGGGTTTCAAAACTTGAATCAGCGGGTTGAGCGCTAGATAGGCAGGACGATAGAGCCCAATCAGAAAGCCGATCGGCACAGCAACGATCGCCCCCAGCACAAACCCAATCAGTACGCGACGAATGCTAGCTAATAGCAGCCAACCGATACCCAGATTGCCAGGCCCACGTCTGTAAAAGGGATGGATGATGAAGTCCCAATTTGCGGTCAGCGCTTGCCAGGGCGTTGGCATAATCTCACTTCTAATGGTTGCAAGCAGCCACCAGAGAGCAATTAAACCGACAAAACCAGCGATCGGCAACAGCACCGTATCGCGCCAAAAAGCTTTACGAAAGCGCTTAGCGGTAGCATAACTGGCATTCACCGCCAGATCTAGCAGCAATGTCATGGATCGCACCTCATTTCATCAGAACGTTGGCTGTCCCTGAATGTCCAGTCAAGAAGTCTGATGAAACCGACACTGCATGACAACAAGCATCTCAAAGCCTGTCGTTACGAAGCAATTATCAATCAGTCTTCTCTCAATGCCTACGAGGTTAGCTGTCGGGCTAGGGTTGAGAGATACCCTTTATCAAAGCCTTCATCATACAGATAAAGTGCCTTTGAAAATGCGCCCCATACTCTTGGGTCTTGGTTCCCCCGCTCTTCACTCTGCCTTAAGCGTTATAGACTTGAAGTGCAGAGTGCAAATTAGGCTGACTATTCAGTTAAACAGAAACTAACATTAAAAGCCTTAGTTTTCAACACTCTTCCCCAAAAATTCCCTCAAGGTAATGCTTTGAAGTCTGCTAATGTTTCAACGTTTTACATCTCATTGTTTTTTTAAGTTAGCAGCATCTTAGTAGACGGCCGTCTGCCTGTTACACTCTCCCCTTATGCTTGATTGTCCCCTGTCTACCGCCAAGCCGACGTGACTCCCTTTATCCCGCATGAGGACTTGATCAAGGAACTCGACTTGATGCTGCGGGCACACTATCCGTTGCTTTACATCGTGGCGGTTGAAGAAGAACCTGTTGAGGCAGTCTTACGGCAAGTTGCAGCCCAAGCGCAGCCGATTCGTAGCGTGCTCCTGTGGGACATCGTACGTGGTTGGAATGACAACAGTGCAGCGAAAGGCAGTGTGATGATAGCGCTTGATCGCATCAGCAAAGCGCCAGCCGATGAAGACACTATCTTTGTCCTCTGTGACCTCCATCCACTATTGAGAAATGCAGCTAGTGACAAAAATGCGCCGATCGTGCGCGAAATCAAAAATCTTGCGAAAGATTTGAAGCGCACCCGCAAGACCCTGGTGTTGATCAGTCATACGCTTGAGCTGCCGATCGAGTTAGCTGAGGCAGTCACCGTCATTGATTTTCCGCTGCCTAATCCGCAGGAGATTGATCATTTGATTGCCCAGTTAGTGGCACCAGAAGCGCTGAAAGTGAAAGGATTGGCGCGAGAACAACTGGTTAAAGCGTGTCAGGGGTTGAGTGAAACACGGATTCAGCGCGTTTTGGCAAAGGCACTGGCGGCAAGGCAGCAGGTAAGCGAAGCCGATATTGCTGGTGTGCTGGAGGCAAAGCAACAGGCCATTCGGCAAACAGGCATTCTGGAATTTTTCACTGCGCGGGATTCGCTCAAAAGCGTAGGCGGATTGGAGAATCTGAAGCAATGGGTACGGATGCGGCAGGATGTGTTTACCGAAGAGGCGCGACGCTACGGCATTCGCAATCCTAAGGGCGTTCTGCTGATAGGCATTCAAGGCACGGGCAAGTCGCTCTCAGCTAAGACGATCGCCCATGAATGGCGGCTCCCGTTACTGCGGCTTGACACTGGACGGCTGTTTGGCGGCATTGTTGGTGAAAGTGAAAGCCGTGTGCGTCAGATGATTCAACTTGCTGAGGCGATCGCGCCCTGTGTGCTGTGGATTGACGAAATCGACAAAGCCTTTGGCAATATTAACAGCGGCTCGGATGGCGATTCGGGCACTAGCCGTCGCGTGTTTGGCAGCCTTATTACCTGGATGCAAGAAAAGACCAGCCCCGTCTTCATCGTTGCCACTGCTAATAATGTGCAAATTCTGCCTGCCGAACTGCTGCGAAAAGGGCGCTTCGACGAAATTTTCTTCCTGAACCTTCCTACCGAACCAGAACGGCAGGATATCTTCAAAGTGCATTTACAACGCTTGCGCCCCACTCGCTTACGAGAATTTGACGTGGGACTGCTGGCACGGCAAGCAAAGAACTTCAGCGGTGCCGAAATTGAGCAGGTTATTATCGAAGCCATGCACCAAGCCTTTGGGCGCGGCAGCAGTGGACAGCGGCAAGATTTCACTACAGAAGACATCGTACGATCGATCGAAGAAACTGTCCCCCTCGCTGCGATCGCCCGTGACCAGATCGATCGCCTCAAACAATGGGCAGCCGAAGCAGGCGCACGCACCGCCTCACAAGATGTTCAGCTTGTTGAGGAACTGAAACGTTTCACCATTCAGCGAGGGATGAGGGATGAAGTATGAATGATAAGTTTTAAGTTTGGAACGAGCCTCTGCCTCTTGTGCCTTCCTGCCCCTTCTGCCCCCGTTCGGCGTTTCGGCTGAACTCAACGTCGAAGCCTGAGCGCTCACGTTGAAGCCTGCCTCCTGCCTTTGCCCTTTAGCCTTCCCCTTCCCATGTCCCACTTCACCGCCATCAAAACTCAAATCAAAGATGCCGCTGCGCTAGTAAAGGCGCTTGCAGATGTTGGCTTTAAGCAGGTTGAGGTGCATGAGACTGCCCAGCATCTCTATGGCTTTCAGGGCGACGTTCGCGCTCAGACCGCAGAAATTATTATTCGACGCAAGTATGTGGGCAATGCCAGCAATGATATCGGCTTTCAGCAGCAGGCAGATGGGACGTTTGAGGCAATCGTGTCAGAGTACGATCGTCGTAAGTACTCCCAACCGTGGCTAAACCAGGTAACGCAGCGCTACGGCTATCATGCGCTCCTGGCAACGGCACCCGCGCAAGGCTTTACGGTAGAAGAAGAGGAAGTGCTAGCAGATGGCACGATCCGCGTCGTGGTTGGCAGGTGGATGTGAAGCTTGGAGCGCTATTAGATTCTCACCAGCAGACTGTCAAACATCTTATAGAGCTGGCTCCATACCCGAAACGCTAGTTCGTTGATTCGTTGATCGACCAACGTTTGACAGCAGCGATCAACCCTTGTTTTGCTTCTAAGGGTATGCCTAAGAAACCGATGAGCAGAATGCTATTTTGTCGGGCGATCGCGCATCAACCGAGCGCAGCAACGTCGATGAATGTCTCAAATTCAATAAAGATTTTCGCTCCGCATTCTTGCTAATAAGTGGGAGGGCTAAATTAAGCACCCCTTAGAGACCGGGTTTCGACTGCGCTCAACCCGTCGATATATAGGACTAAGACCATTGAGACTTCGGCGTGAGCTTTCGACCTGAGCGCCCAAACCGAAGGGTGCCAAGAACGCTAGCCTTTGGTCTACCCGCTGACTGACGTTTGCTTCTCCATACGACCATGCCCTTTGTGAAGCGGCTGCACCGTTTGTTGGGCTTTTCAAATGCACCAATTTATTAAACTTTCTATACATGAAAGTGTATTTAATAGTGCCTTGAATATAATGCAAGCGAAGATTTTCTGGCTAGGCTTCAACTAATGATAAATCATTTAGGGAATACGATTGATTTGAAAACTTCTTTCGTCCGGCTGGGGGGTACGTTATGCTCCACTCTAACAATTCTCTGCTCGACTGTTCCTGCTATGGCTTTGCCCCTTCAGGAAGGTATGTATCGCATTGGATCTAAATACATTCAAATTGCAGCTAGTGGCGATCGCGTTTGCTATCAAGGGTTCTCGGCAACGGCCAGCACCACCGCTTCAATCTCGCCCCATACATTACCTGATTTTTTCGTTGTCAATTTCAAAACTGCGGACACAAAGGAAACGCTTGTTCTGCACCAACCAACGCTCGGAAATTTGCTCTACGGTACGCTACATAATCTTAATTCCTGGGAAGTAGACAATCAATTTCCTGAGTCGAAAAATGATGCTATGCAGCGGTGTCTAAAGAGCCAAACTGCCTTCTTAGAGGAGAGTAAATCATCTCGATAGTTCATCTCGATAGTGTCGATATCAGATGGTTTTTAGATTGAGTGGCGAGTAGAATATTCGACGATCGTGCTTAGATTTGCACGCAGTCTGTGCGATCGTGCATCTAAGTTAAGAGCGGCGATCGTTGCTCAAGATTGCAATTGCTGATGCTTCTTCTCCATTAGCTTTTGACGCTGCTAGACACTGGAGACAACAGATACAGTAGTTTTTGCAAACTCAGCAACGATAAGATGAAGCTTAATGCTTATCAGGTTCGTTGGTTCAATGCTCTCTCTTTCTCCTACTCTCAAAGAACGGCTTGCCACACCATTAAAGATTGGACACTTTGAGGTGAATAGCCGCGTGTTGCAGTCGCCGTTATCGGGCGTTACCGACTTGGTGTTTCGACGCTTGGTGCGTCGTCATGCGCCAGAGTCGATGATGTATACCGAGATGGTGAACGCAACGGGGCTGCACTACGTGAAAGAGTTGCCCATCATCATGGAGGTTGACCCCAACGAACGCCCGATCAGCATTCAGTTGTTTGATTGTCGTCCTGACTTTCTCGCAGAAGCGGCGCAAATGGCAGTCACCGAAGGAGCCGACACTGTAGACATAAACATGGGCTGTCCGGTGAACAAGATTACCAAGAATGGTGGTGGTTCCTCGCTCTTGCGCGATCCAGAAACGGCAGAGGCGATCGTCCGTTCCGTTACCAAAGCCGTTGATGTGCCTGTTACCGTCAAAACCCGCATCGGTTGGACAGATAAAGAAATCACGATCCTGGATTTTGCCAAACGGATGGAGGATGCAGGCGCACAGATGATCACTGTTCACGGACGCACACGATCGCAGGGCTACAACGGCAACGCGAAGTGGGAATGGATTGCCAAAGTGAAGGAGATTCTGTCGATTCCAGTGATTGCAAACGGTGACATTTTCTCGGTGGAAGCAGCCGTAAACTGCCTGGAGCAAACGGGTGCCGATGGCGTAATGTGTTCACGCGGAACGATGGGCTACCCATTTCTCGTGGGCGAAGTCGATCAGTTTTTGAAAACTGGCATCCTGAAGCCAACGCCAAGCGCTGTCGATCGTCTTCAATGTGCCCGTGAGCATCTGTATATGCTGTGGGAATATAAGGGCGATCGCGGGGTGCGTCAGGCACGCAAACACATGACCTGGTATGCCAAAGGGTTTGCTGGAGCGGCTGATTTGCGAGGACAATTGAGCACGATCGAGAACGTGCAGCAAGGCTTGGACTTGATTGATCGGGCGATCGAACGGTTAGCAGAGGATGTCGGAGTGGAACAAGCAGAGTTGGCGATCGCTTAATCGAGCAGAGTGGGGTCAATGCCGAGAGCATTTAGTTGATCGGGAGTGAGCGATCGGAGCTTTTCTGCAAGCTGTTCGCGCTTTTGCCGCTCCTGTTCTGCACGTTCATCACCTGACAGCAATAACTGACCTTCTGCATCCCACCAGCGGAGCCAGGGCAATTCGGCGTTCTGATAGCGTCCTTGCCAGATGCCGAGTTCAACGCCTAATGGAGTGATCGAATAATGCCCGCGATCGTTTGGTGTCATTCGCTGATAAGCAGTATCAACCAAGTGATAGACCTCCACCTGTGCTTTTTCGACCTCGTAAATGCCGTAATAGGGCACCCGAATTGCCTGTTCATAGACCCAAAATTTGCCGACTTGTCCCTGGGATGGCGGTGTGCGGTCACGCTCCTCTGCACCATTTCCAGAAACGAATTCAAGCACAATCAGCGGGGCAACGTATTCTTGCCACAGCACGTACGATCGACGCATTTTGCCATCCAGCGTTGGCGGCACATTAGGCACATAAAACCAATCCGGTGCTTCGGCTCCTCGTTCAGGTGGGTCAGTCAAACGCCAGTAGATCCCAGAATCTTGCCCAATGGCGTACTGTCCATCGGGATGGTGCCGCTCCAACACGGGTTGAATGGAGTCAGTGAGTAAGAGGCTCTGAGGATGCTCCTGAAAATTTTTCACAAAGATCCCGTCTGACTCTGGCAACTGCGTGTGGTCAGGAAGGCTGAGGGCTGCTCCAGTGGCGCTAGAAGCGGTCATAGGCTCAAACGGTTGAATAGGTTACGACTTACGCATAAGGTGGTTAGATCCTCAACTTCTGGTTAAAACTTAACCATTAACCCTACTTCATTGTAGAAGTCAGAGATCTTTGCCTAAGCCCTTCAGCCTATTGTAGAAGGATTATTTAGCAATTAATTCTCTGTAGATTGCCCAGATTGCCGTTGCTCGGAGGTAGTGGCAGGCGCGAAACGTGCCGCTGGCAGTAATCGCTTCGGGTGTGCGGAACTGCAAGCCATTGTCATAAATCTGCTGCACCACCGCTTCGGTAATTTGCATCGCTTCAGCCGTCATGCTCATCTGCGCGAGAAACGCCGCCAGCCCGAAGTTGATGCCTGTCCAGACTTCCAGAGGATGGGTCGCGTTGGGATTCTCGGGAGCACCATTGGGACGAACACCATTGGCAGCACCGATCGAAGCGTGGGGTGTGTAGGTAGGAGTTTTGAGTTTTGAGTTTTGAGTTTTGAGTTCTGTCTTTCCTGTATCTTCAGCTTCTCCTGCCTCCTCAGCTGCTCTTGCTTCCTGTACAGACGTAAACGTTTGGGCACTCAGCGCACCAGATGCAAGATATTCGTTGAACTTGACGAAGCAGGCATCGTAGACCGTTTGCAATGCCGTTTTGGCACACTCATCTGGTACCACATCAGGTAGCCCCAGTAGCCGAGCGTAGAACTGACCGCAGAGTTGGTCTGCCATGACAACATCAGAGCCACTGTTGCTGTCAATGCGGTAATACTGACCGTTCCAGAGCGTTTCCTGATAGACAGCGCGGGATTGGTCGAGCCAGGATTGGCACCGGAGGATAAAGGATGAAGGATGAACCTCCCCTTGCTCCCTCTGCCCTTCTGCCTCCTGCCCTCTGCCTTCTGCCTCCTCCAAGATTCGCCCGATCGCAATCGCTGCCTCTAGCGCCGCAATCCACAGTCCCCCACAATAGGCGCTCACGCCTTGCAGTTTCCAGTCATCAAAGGTTTGATCGGGCGCACCGGAGTTTTCAGGAATGCCATCACCGTCCAGGTCGAAGGTTTTGAGGTAGGTGAGAGTTTGAACGATCGCCTCCCAGCATTCGGCGAGAAACTCCACATCGGTTGCGCCTGTGAGCAAGTAATCGCGGTAGACTTGCAGAACAAAATCACTGGGCAGGTCTTTCCAGAGGTTGCAGTCTTGATAGCTGGTGTAATTGGTTTTCTCCCAAACGTGTTCGTTAGGTGCGCCCAGATCATGCGGGGTTGCGCCTGGAATTTTGCGGATTGCGGCTGGGCTTTCGGAGCCGATCGTCGTGTAGTAGCCAATGACTCGTGTGCGATCGTCGCTGGCAGGAATGGCTCTGGCAAACGCACGGATCACCGCTTTTTCGAGTTTGGGAAACAGCATCAACAGCGCAAAGGAGCCGTAGAGTCGCACATCCAGGCTTTCGTACCAGCGATAGTCGATGCATTCCAGTACGGCAAATTGCCCAACGGGATCGCGTTCATCGGCAGCGCTCCACAGCGTCCCGCCATCGGTCAGGTTATACAATTCGTTAAACAGTGCCAGTTTGAACCAGTCAGGCAGATCACCGCGTTCTAAGGTCGGCTGTTGCCATGCCTGGATTTTTTCGCGCCAGGTTTGATGATGCTTGAGTGCAGTCCGAGCGATCGCCCACGCATTCTGTCCATTGCGTCCAAAAAAATCCGTGTAGCGCCGAAAATACTCAATGCCCTGTGCAAACTCCGTCACTGGAAAATCCCACGTCAGCACAAAGGGAATCTGACGTGTTTGTCCTGGTTGCAGGGTAAAGCGCACGGCGATCGCTGCTCCAATTTGTTCCCCTTCCACTGCTGACGTATCATCATCCAAATCTGTCAGCGACCCATCTTCAGCAAACGTCTCCCACAGGTCAGCGCCATCGCCTTTGGGATTCCAACGCGTGTTGTAAAAGACCTCTTGTAGATTGGGATCGAGGTAAGTGGCGATCGACCATTGACCAGAGCCTTCGGCAGGGAGTGGGGAGTGGGGAGTCGGGAGTGGGGAGTCAACAACGTTATCTCCTGCCTCTCTTCCCATCACTACCCCGATCCGCTGTTCGTCTCCCGTCAGCCGATTGTAATTTCCAACGCTTTCACCTAACCGTGGCTGATAGTCATAAAACGGACTGCCATCGTCCCGCAACTGTACTTCTGGCGACTTCAGCGCATTAGTAAACCAGCCCACCATGTTTTGCCAGGTC
>DATNQS010000464.1:0-9446 GCA_036703925.1 Candidatus Sericytochromatia bacterium | reverse complement strand
AACTCGAAACTCAAAATTCAAAACTCAAAACTTTTAACGGAGGCACCTTATGGCACTCGGTATGATGGTCGATGGCAAATGGACGACAGAATGGACAGAGCGCGACAAGACAGGCAAATTTAACCGGATGCCAACGAAGTTCCGTCACTGGATTACGGCAGATGGGTCGAGCGGGTTTAAGGCAGAAGCAGGACGCTATCACCTTTACATTTCGCTGGCGTGTCCATGGGCGCACCGGACGCTGATCATGCGTCAGCTTAAAGGGCTGGATGAGGCGATCGGGCTGTCGATCGTTGATCCCATTTTGACGGATAAAGGCTGGGGCTTTTCGGATGCACCGGGTTGTCTTCCCGATACCGTGAACCACGCTCAATACTTGCAGGACATTTACGTTAAAGCAGACGATCGCTATACCGGACGGATCACGGTGCCTGTGCTGTGGGATAAGCAGACCCAGACGATCATCAATAACGAGTCACGCGAAATTATTCGTATGTTTGATACCGCCTTTACAGCGCTCGCCAAACCAGACACAGATTTCTATCCCCCAATGTTGCAAGACACCATTGATCAGACGATCGATGCAATTTATATGCCTATTAATAACGGTGTGTATCGGTCTGGGTTTGCCACATCTCAAGACGCTTACGAAGAAGCAGTGACAGAACTGTTTGAAAATCTCGATCGCTGGGAAGCCGTTTTAGGTCAGCAGCGTTATTTGTGTGGCAATCAACTCACCGAAGCAGATATCTGTCTCTTTACAACCTTGATACGCTTTGATGCCGTGTATCACGGACACTTCAAATGCAATCTCAAACGCCTTGTTGATTACCCAAATTTGTGGAACTACCTGAAAGATATCTATCAGTATCCCAGCATTAAAGCAACGTGCGATTTAGACCACATTAAGCGCCATTACTATATGAGCCAGACACAGGTAAACCCCAATCGCATTGTTCCTAAAGGTCCATTCATCAATTTTGATGAACCCCACGATCGCGCCCATTTTTAAGGCGATAAAGCTAGAAGCGATCGCAAAACTCAACTCATTTTGGCAGCATTGTTTAGCAACAAAATGTTATAGAGGTTGGCTAATTTTTTCTATAAATCTCTGCCGATAGCAGGATTGCGATCGCCTAGCTTTGTGACACTGTAGAAGCAGTTGACCTATTCCCTTTTCGATCGATTCCGATTTTTGTCGTGTGTCTTGTGTAGTAGCCAACTGACGCTTCACTTTGCGCGAAGCAAGCAATGGACATTCCAGGAGGCAAATATGAACTTTAAACTTTCTCCCGCACTTTTTATCGCTGCTGCTGTGGCGATCGCCGCTCCCGCGCAGGCTGCAAATCCGGCTCACGTACAGCGCCTGCTCGAAACGCGCTCGTGCGCTGGGTGTGATTTATCGGGCGCAGACTTGACAGAGGCGCATCTGCTTGGCGCTGACCTTAGAAATGCCAATTTGCAAGGCGCTAACTTAACCAATGCCAACCTCGAAGGCGCTGACTTAACTGGTGCTAATCTCCAGGGGGCTAATCTTTCGGCTGCCTTTGCTAGTAACGTTAGTCTCAATCAGGCAAACCTTAAAGATGCCAATTTGCAAGATGCTAATGTGAGTAATGCTGAAACCGTCGGTGCCAAGACCAGTGGTATAGATATCACAGGGGCACTGGTGGAAGGTAGTGGCATCAGCGTTGGTAGTGATTAAACCGAAGCAGTCGATGTAGTGACCTATAGCTGGGCCAGCAGAGCGGATGACTAAATTGATCCTTATTACTGGTGTGAGCCAGGGGCTTGGGTTAGCAATGACGGAGGGGTTCGCTCAAGCAGGACATACAGTGATAGGCTGTGCCCGATCGCCTAAAGCTATAGAAAAACTCCAGCAGTGCTTTGGCTCACCTCATGACTTTGCAGCGATCAATGTTGCTCATGAGTCTCAGGTAGAAGCGTGGGCAAAGCGACTGCTGGTAACCTATGGCATACCAGATTTGCTGATTAACAACGCTGCGATTATCAATACGCTAGCGCCTCTTTGGGAGGTGCCGTCAACAGACTTTTCTACGTTGATCGACATTAATATCAAGGGCGTTGCCAACGTCATTCGCCAGTTTGTGCCTGCAATGGTGGCAAAGCAGCACGGCATCATTGTGAACCTTAGCTCTGGCTGGGGCCGATCGACCTCGCCCAATGTTGCCTCTTATTGCGCGTCTAAATGGGCGATCGAAGGCTTAACTCGCGCCCTGGCTCAAGAACTCCCTCCAGGCATGGCTGCCATTCCTCTTAGTCCTGGCATTGTGCATACTGAGATGCTAGAGGCTTGCTATGGCGATGACGCAGCCAATTTCATCACGCCACACGACTGGGCTGTCAGCGCCATTCCCTTTTTGCTTGACCTAAAACCTGAACACAACGGTCAACCGCTAACGGTTCCCAGTTGAACGAACCATTTATTTGATGCAATCCCCCTCACTTCCCCTTCATTAGCGGGAAGTCCCAGGTAGGGGTATCTTGCTTTATAGCGTCTAAAAAGGGAACTGGTATTAGAGCCTTAGAAGAAGTTGTTGATCTTGGAACGGCACCATTAAGGTGCTAATGCGTCAATGAGGAGTAAAACCGACATGGTTCGATCGGTTGCTATGCTGTTAAGCGATCGGACAATACGTTGGTTCGACTCGTTTACGCAGGTAGGTTACATCTATGGCAACTTCAATACGATCGCGCCTTGCTTCTATCGTCGCGGTTTTAGGCATCACGTCTCTGGGTCTGTTGCCTTCGGCAAAAACCGCGATCGCGGCAGTCTTTGGGCAAACAGAGGTTGACCCCAACAAATTTGCAGTTGTTGCATCTCCGCTCGGTGCTACCGCATACCAACTTTTAATCCTGGAGCAGGTTTCTGACGCACGTCCCTGCTGGAGTGAGAGCAGTACGAACCCTACACTGATCGATCCGCTCCTCTTGCAATTTGACTTCACGGACATTTGTGCGCGCAGCACTGACAGTAACGGTTACTCAATCCGCATGGCTAATCGGGAATTTGGTCTTCTCTTTCAACTCGGTATCGCCCGACGTGAGAACGATCTGGTGCTACTAGCGACCAATTTGACTAATCGTGATGCACCGCCGATCGAAATTGGCAGAACAAATGGGTTACCTCCGGCTGGCGCTTTTGCCAAAATCAGCCTTAACCCTGGTTGGCGGCTCACAAAGCGCACCGAAAATGGCAAGGTGTTGGGGCTGGTTTATCTCACCAGCGATACTGCGCCATCCAACATCAAGCTGACGGCTTTTGTTGATACGCAGTCAAATTGGGCAAAGACTTATATTGATGCGCTGGCTGCACAGAACATCATTAGTGGTTTTGAAGATGGCACCTTTCGTCCGAATGATCCGGTGACGCGCGTACAGTTTGCCGCGATCGTTAGCAAAGCGTTTGGCACGCCTGCTCAACGTCCTCGCATCACCTTTAGTGATATTCAACCCAGCTTTTGGGGTGCCGAAGCTATTCAAGTGGCGTACGAGAAAGGCTTTATGTCAGGTTATCCAGACAACACATTTAAGCCCAATCAACAAATTCCCCGCGTCGAAGCGCTAGTGACCCTAGCCAGTGGGTTGCAGTTCAGCAGCACAGGCGCAGATGTGTTGTCGTATTACCAGGATGCTGCTCGAATTCCAGATTGGGCAATGGGGGCGATCGCGGCAGCCACCGAGAACCAAATTGTTGTCAACTATCCTCGAGTAAAAGATTTAAATCCAGCTCGTCCCACCACTCGTGCTGAAGTTGCTGCCTTTGTCTATCAGGCCTTAGTAAATGCTGGACGACTGCCTACTATTCCATCTAATTATGTTGTGGTCATCGGTGCTCCCAGACCGGCTCAACCACCATCCTCTACAGAACCTGGCGTACCGACACCAAACCCATCCCCAACACCTTCAACACCAGCTCCTACACCCTCGGTGAATCCTATTCCATCACCCGCTCCGTCACCCACACAAACCCCTACACCGACTCCATCACCAGCCCCATCACTGTTCCCTACACCGACTCCATCACCGACTCCATTACCCATACCGACTCCATCACCAACTCCAGGCTCTGTGGTCGTGCCGACGACACCTGGCTATCCATAGGTCTGCTCAAGGTATAGAAAGTTTTAGCTGCTTACAGCACAGAATCTCTCTAAGGAGGCAAGCGTTTATTGGTTTCCATACCTATGCTTGCCTTACGTAGCTTGACTTACACCAGGTTGCGATCGCCCTAGCCACAACCTAAACTATGCAACCGTCATCCTCCACGCTGCACCAATCAACTGCATCACCAGCGCTTACCATTGCTGGTATCAGCGAACCTGTAGTTTTGCGTTACTTTGAAACCCTTAACGAAGAAGCGTTTGAGGCAACGAGTCAACTGTTTGCCGTTGATGGTGCGATGCAGCCACCGTTTGAGCAACCGATTGAGGGACGGGACGCGATCGCCGCATACCTGCAAGCAGAAGCAAAAGGTTTAAAGTTACAACCGCGTCAGGGTGTGGCGCAAGCGGTGGAGAATGGCTGTACCGCAGTGGAAGTCAGCGGGAAGGTGCAAACACCTATCTTTGCAGTTAATGTCTCCTGGCACTTCACGCTCAATGAAAACAAAGAGTTGGCGTTTGCAAAAATTAAGCTTCTTGCCTCTCCTCAAGAGTTGCTAAATGCACAAATTCTCTCCAGGCGATCGGACGGTTAAGACTACAGCCGATCGCCTAAAGCAACCAACAAGACATAGAATGCTGCTGAATCAAGAGTTGGTCAAACGTCAGCAAGCACTGCATGTTGGAACCTGAGCTAATGCAAAGGCTATTCTGCTTAGAGACCTGATGAGAGATATCTTGATCGCGCGTCAGCTTATGTTTTCCAATCGCTATCAGCTAACGCTGGCGTTTCTAGTAGATGAGCAAAGCGTTGGCGAACGCACTCTGATCGAGCGCCTACTATATGGTGTCCGTAGAGGTCTACTACTAGTAGAGAACTAGGGCTACATGCGGGCAAGTTTGTCTGGGCATGTCGCTTGCTGTAGAAAACACAAGTCTAGTAACGCTATGGCTGCATGTAATTTAAAGTTATGCAGCTAAAATCTGTAAAACTCAACATAAATTTTACGTAAATTTACGCAATCTTTCCGTTTAAGGATTGTTTGTACTTTATTGCTTATGCAACTATAAAGCCGTTATTATTTCGCGACCAGACAAATGGCTATTAACCTTTTTGATGTAGATGCTTACCGTGTTGCCAATACAGATTTAGGTGCAGCAGGCTTAATCACCGATGAGCAATTGACCCAACACTTTCAAAACTTCGGGGTCAATGAAGGGCGGTTCTTTTCCTTGTTTGCGAACCTGAGCGTCTATCGGTCTAGCAACCCTGACCTGGTAGCCGCAGGCTTAACAAGTAATCAACAATTACTTGGTCATCTACAGAATTTTGGTGTCGCCGAGGGTCGGCGCTTCTCTCAATATGTCGACATCGAGTTTTATAGAAACGTTAATGGGGACGTTAACCAGGCTTACGCAGGAAATCGAGAGCAAATACTGGAGCATTTAAGCGCCTTTGGTATCGATGAGGGACGTTGGTTCTCTCCTTTTATTGGTATTAATGGCAATTTTGGTACTTTCAGAGGTTTAGATTACTACTTGCTTGTTAATGGTGATGTCAATCAGGCAGTGGGTGGCAGCCGGTTCGGCGCACTAGCGCATTTAGAGCTTTACGGAATTAATGAGTCCCGCAGCTTTTCACCGTTTGTCGATGTTGGCTACTACCTGGAGAACAATGCGGATGTCAATCAAGCCTTTAGCGGCAATCGAGCAGCAGCTTTTGCCCACCTGGTTAGTTTGGGCGTGGATGAAGGACGCTCCTTCTCTCCCGCGTTTAACGCTAGCGCCTACCTCAATGCAAACCCCGACTTAGCTAGTGCTGGCATCAGCAGGAACCGTCAGCGTTTTGAGCACTGGGTAACCTACGGTTTAAATGACGGACGTGCCGCTACAGCAGATCCTGGCAACACATTGGGCACTGCTCTCAGTCTAGGTTCTCCTAGCCCCGGAGTCACTTACTTCCACAACGTCATTGGTGGTACTGATACAAACGACTACTACCGCTTTACACTAACGACGACTCGTGATGTTTCTGTCAATCTATTCGGTTTAGGTAATGATCTAGATATCGCCTTGCGTAGTTCTAACGGCAGCTTGATTCAAGAATCTATAGCTGTCGGTAATGCGGATGATGCAATCACTTTCGATAATTTAAGGGATGGCACATATTACGTTCAAATCTTTCCGGGCTTTATTGGTGCCTCTAGCAGCTACGACCTAGTGTTAAGTTTCTTGTGAACCCTTAAACTCTAGAAGTACTATCAGCACTGCTTCTAAACCCTTTAATATCAGTCCAGTCCATTCAGGGTGATTTTAAGGGCAGTCGGTGGTACTGACACAGATGATTACTACCAGTTCAACCTTCTTTTATCTGCTTGATTCACTGCCACATATAAGACGCTTGGTCACTGGCTCTATCAGCGATCGAGTAATCGCTCCATTAAGGGAACGACCGCTTGATCACACTGACCAAAAGTTGCACACTCTTGTGCCTAATTTTATAGCTGCCGCCATAAACATAAAGACATTGGGAGCAAGGGGGGTGTGAGCTTTGCCCTCAGCCAGCTTTCGACCTGAGCGCTCAAGCCGAAGGGGGTGTCACCCCTGCACCCCGTCCTCACTAAGTTGACTACGACTATAACAATCAATCGTTGGTGTGTAGTACCAATAGACTAGAGACAGGCAGATGTTGCTAAGTCAGCCCGACCGCTATACTAGGCACGTGCAACACCATCTTGCCGTGCTGCCTGTTGTACAGCGGCAGAAACCGCCGTTGCTACACGCTCATCAAAGACTGAAGGGATGATAAATTCGTGGTTGAGATCGGCTGGCTTGATCAGTGATGCGATCGCCAGTGCTGCTTCCAGATACATAGTGATCGTGAAAGTTGAGGCACGGCAATCTAATGCACCCCGAAAGACTCCTGGAAACGCCAGCACATTGTTGATCTGGTTGGGATAGTCGCTACGCCCCGTTGCCATAATGGCGACATCCTGCTTGACCAGTTCAGGCTGAATTTCGGGGATGGGGTTTGCCATCGCGAAGACGATCGGGTCTTTTGCCATCGAGCGCACCATGTCTGGTGTAACAACGCCGGGAGCGCTTACGCCTAAGAAAACATCACTACCTTTCATTGCGTCTGCCAATTTGCCGCCTTTTTCAACGGCAAAGTCCTGCTTTTGTGGTGTCAGATCAGCGCGATCGAGGGACAGAATACCTCTAGAGTCGCACATGACGATATGCTCTGCGCCAGCTTTGCGGAGAAGACGGGCGATCGCCACGCCAGCGGCTCCAGCACCATTAATAACAATACGGATGTCCGCCATAGACTTGTGTACCAGCTTTAGCGCATTAATGAGCGCTGCCAGGGTGACAATTGCCGTCCCGTGCTGATCGTCGTGGAACACAGGAATATCCAGTTCGCGCTGCAAACGGGCTTCAATTTCAAAGCAGCGCGGAGCGGCAATATCTTCCAAGTTGATGCCGCCGAAGACAGGCGCAATATTTTTAACCGTTTCGACGATCGCGTCGGTGTCTTGCGTCGCCAAACAAATGGGGAAGGCATCCAGCCCACCAAATTCTTTAAACAGCATGGCTTTACCTTCCATAACAGGCATTGCCGCTTCGGGACCAAGATTACCTAAGCCCAGTACAGCGCTGCCATCCGTTACGATCGCCACGGTGTTTTGCTTGATCGTCAGCGTATGTACCTGCTCTGGATCTTCAGCGATCGCTGTACAAATCCGTCCGACTCCCGGCGTGTATGCCATTGCTAGATCTTGCTGCCCCCGCAGTGGCATGCGGCTCTCCACTGTGATTTTGCCGCCCCGATGCAAATCAAAGGTACGATCGTACACATTCAGCACCTTAATATCGGGTAGTGCTTTGACTGCGGCGACGATCGTCTCTGCATGTTCGGTACTAGCAGCGTCAATGGTAATATCTCGCAGTGAAAGCTGGCGCGTCTGCTCAATCAGATCAATCTGACCCATATTGCCGCCCAGGCTAGATACTGCCATTGTCACCGATGCCAACATACCTGGTCGGTTTGGCACCTGAAAGCGGATAGTGAGGCTAAAACTGGGATTAGGAGTAAGGTTGGTCATGGGCGTTTGGGTATTGTAGATTGTCGCCTTGAGATTAGCTTAATTAACGTCGAGTCGAAAGTTAAAGCCCGCAAAAGCGTTCCTAGCTTAAAGGAATGTTTGACCCGCAATTGTACCAAGTCACACCAACTGCTTGGATGTGATCCATGTGAAGTGTTGTTCGCCATGCCCAGTCTCTACGCTGAAATTGAAATCAATGCCTCCCGGCGCAGGGTTTGGCAAGCATTATGGCGTAAAGAACAATGGCTGTACTGGAATACGTTTCTCTACGACTGCGACTCACAACAAACCTTTGAGCAAGGGCGGGAGGTTTCGCTCTCGCTGCGACGTAGACCGGGTGATGAAGAAACCGAGTTTCAGCCACGCATTACGCTGGTACAACCAGAGGTTTGCCTGAAGTGGGTTTCATCCATCCCTGGGTTTGTCAATGAGCATATCTTTCAGCTTCAGGAAACAGGACGCGATTGCACCAAATACATTCATCAAGAGAACTTCTCTGGGCTGCTCACACGGGCTTTCTATCCCTTTATTCGTCAAGACGAGCAACAAGGCATCCGCCGTATGGCACGGGAGCTAAAACGCTACGCAGAATCTCCATCTAGTGCCTCGTCTAACGTGTTTAGGAAAGGGTAAGAAGGGCATTTTGCTTTTGACCTAAGCTGAAGCCAGAGCGGGGTTAAGTTGAGTAGTTCTGATCCCAGTGCTCCTGTTCTCAATCGCTAGTCCCAGTGGTGTTTTTCTGCCCGTAAGCGCAGTACGATCGAGACACGCACTCAAGCTAGAAGATAACTTTTCCTAATCGCTTGCTGGGAAAACCTTAATCATTCGCGTGTCAGGCAGTAGGATCACCTGCCATAAGCTTGATACAGAGATATTTGACGAACCGCGATCGATGCCATTTGCTGCCAGGAGCAAGAAAAAAGGCGGAAAACAATTGTCGGTTTGTTCACAATTTGTTACAACTTAGTGAGACAACCTTCGGGACTAAAGATCGCATGATTGGTGGCTTTACTGCACCCCCTACTGGTACTGACTTTGGTGAGCGTATGCTCAACAAGGTCGTCAGCCAATCGATTCGCCATCTGTTCTCCCAAAGCGAGTCAGTGGACGTTTCGATTCGATGTTCGCCTTCTAGCAAGCTGCTGCAAGGGAGCGTTGACAACTTTAAGATGAGCGGGCGTTCCCTCGTTATTCGGAAAGACTTTTGGGTTAAGGA
>DATNQS010000463.1:0-2790 GCA_036703925.1 Candidatus Sericytochromatia bacterium | reverse complement strand
GTATGAGGAACCACATTTTGTCAGTATTTCCACTGCACAGTGATCTGGCTCAAAGCACTGGGCATACTAAGGAAGTCTTCAACGCCTCAAGACGGCTACTGAACCTAAAATGGAGCGGAACGATCGGATGACTAAACGGATGGTTGAGCGCGTTAAGCTGCTAGCTAGCAGGTTCAGCTTACGTCCTCAGACAGCGAACCCCTCACTGGAGACGCCTTCAGCTCAACCCGCTCCGACTGCTCCCTCTATGCCGACGAATGAAGCAGCCCGACTTAACGCACTACAGCAATACGACATTCTCGATACGTTACCTGAGAAGGCATTCGATGATTTAACAGCGTTGGCAGCCTACATTTGTGGTAGCCCAATCTCTTTGTTGAGCCTGACGGATGCGCATCGGCAGTGGTTTAAGTCAACAGTCGGGTTACCCGTCGCAGAAGCACCCAGAGAGATTGCCTTCTGCGCTCATGCCATTCTTCAGCCCGAGCAGCTGATGATTGTACCAGATACGCTAGAGGACACTCGCTTTGCAACGAATCCTTTAGTTAAGGCCGATCCCAACATTCGCTTTTATGCAGGTACGCCTTTAGTGACCCCCGATGGTTATCCCCTAGGCACCCTCTGCGTGCTTGATCGGACACCCCGCGAACTGACGCCGGAACAGCAGCAAGCTTTGCAAGCACTGGGTCGCCAAGCGATCGCTCAAATGGAGTTACGGCTGACCATCACTAAGTTAGAACGTCAACAGCAGCGCTACCAGCAAGCAGAAGCCAAGCTGCGGGCTTCCGATCAGCAGGTGGTGGACTTGCTAGAGGGTATGACCGATGGTTTTTTCGCGCTGGATCAACAGGGGCGATGCACCTTTGTTAATCGCAAAGCAGGAGAGATCTTGCAGCAACAACCCGAAGCGTTGCTGGGCAAAGCAATTGGGGAAACTTTAATGACAGTGTTAGGTCCCGCCTTTGGGGATGAGTATCGTCAAGCGCTCAAGCAGCAAAGCAGCATCAGCTTTGAAAAGTTTTCGGAACCGCTGGCACTGTGGCTGGAGGTGCGAACCTTTCCGGTTTATGGTGGGCTCTCCGTTTTTATTCATGACATCACCCAGCGCAAAACGATTGAAGACGCTCTCCACTATCAGCAAGAGCAAACTCAACGCCTACTGTTGAATGTCTTACCGCAACCAATACTGGCGCGTCTGAAGTTAGAGAATGGCATCATTGCTGACAGTTTTGCTGCTGCAACAGTTCTGTTTGCTGACTTGGTTGGCTTTACCGCTCTGGCAAGCCAAATATCGGCACCGGAACTGGTGTCGTTGTTAAACCGCATCTTCTCAACCTTCGATCAACTGACCGAGAAGTACGGCTTAGAGAAAATTAAAACCATTGGCGATGCTTATTTAATTGTGGGAGGTGTGCCCAGTCCCCGCGCTGATCATGCTGAAGCGATCGCTAACATCGCGCTCGAGATGCAGCAAGCGATTAAGCAATTCCGCACACCGCAGGGAGAACTGCTCCGTTTATGCATCGGCATCAACACGGGACCTGTGGTTGCAGGGGTCATAGGCACTAAAAAGTTTTCCTATGACCTCTGGGGTGATACGGTCAACGTGGCAAGTCGGATGCAGTCGCATACGCCAGCAGACAGTATTCAAGTCACCGAAGCGATCTATCAGCAGCTCCAAGGTCAGTATCACTTTGAGGAGCGTGGACTGATTGCGGTGAAGGGGAAGGGAACGATGAAAACCTATCTACTGCTCGGCAAAAAGCCAGAAGCTGAACAACGTAAAGATAAGGACGCTGAGTAGGCAGTTAGCTCCATCACAATTGCTCGAGCTGTAGAGCGCTTTAACGTGTACAACGACAGCAATTTGTCACCGATGACACTTAATTAGTCACTGTACAACTGTACAAAATGGACACAACTGGACTCGAACCAGTGACCCCCACGATGTCAACGTGGTGCTCTAACCAACTGAGCTATGCGTCCAGGTAAGGTAAATGAGTATAGCATGAGCAATGCTTGGAGATAAAGCCTTTGACACATTCGATCGTGTGGAAGCATCTATTCCATAACGGATAAGCAAGGAAAAGGCACTCTCGTTTGTCTGAAATCAGAAGTTGCAGCATGAATGAAACAGGCAACGATCGCGCTAGTAGAGTCAAGCGTTAAAATCCAAAGGATTGTCGTGTTTTACGGCTTTAAGCCTTGCTCAAACGTTATTTGTTTTCGAGGGTCTTCACTGATGAGCGTTTGTATCCACTTTCTGCCTGACGATGTAACCATTGATGCAGAGCCAGGTGAACCGTTGCTGCAAGTGGCAGCTCGTGCTGGAGTGTTTATTCCTACAGGCTGTCTGATGGGTTCTTGCCACGCTTGTGAAGTAGAGCTTGATGATGGAGAAGCGGTCTGTAGCTGCATCAGTGCCGTACCGCTTGAGCGAGCACGCCTGACAGTAAACCTTTATGCCGATCCGACATGGTAAAAGAAAGCATGAGTGGGGTTAGCTGCGAGCAGAGGGTTCGTCGCTAGCAGTTGATATGGCAACGTCAGTTGACTCAAACTTGTAACCAACGCCTCGTACGGTATGAATCAGCGTTGGTTGGCTAGTATCTGCTTCGAGATGGCTACGAATTTGCCCAATGTGTACATCCACCACACGCGGATCACCGACAAATTCATGTCCCCAGACTTCACGAATCAGCTGAATGCGTGTCCACACACGACCAGGATTACTTGCTAGAAAATGAAGCAAATTAAATTCTAAGGCGGTTAAGCGCACGAATTCATTGT
>DATNQS010000462.1:0-2515 GCA_036703925.1 Candidatus Sericytochromatia bacterium | reverse complement strand
AATTCTGTTTCCCATCTGTGGCAATCTGCCTGCCAATACTTACACTCTCAACGGGCAGTCTTATACGCTCAAGCAGCATGGCTTTGCCCGCGAACTGCCGTGGGAGGTAGTGGATCAGGCGACGGACGATCGTGCCAGCATCACCCTCTCGCTTACCAGCAACGACCAAACTCGCGCTGTCTACCCGTTCGACTTTCAGCTTCTTTTTACCTATACGCTGGAGGGCAACAAACTGATTGCTCATCAGCGTTACGTGAATCATTCAGATAGCCCCATGCCGTTCTCTGCTGGGTTTCATCCCTACTTTCAGGTTGTGGATAAGGCACAGCTAGAGGTTGATATCCCTGCCGATCGCCTGCTAGACCAACAGACTAAGAGTGAACAGCCGTTTGACAGCACGTTTGACTTTGAGCGGGATGAAATCGACGTTGCCTTCACTAATCTGTCTCGCCACTCTGCTAGCATCACCGATCGCGCTCAAGGCTTCCGTCTGACGCTGGCCCAAAGCGATGAGTTTTCCATGATTGTGTTCTGGACGGTCAAGGGCAAACCGTTCTATTGCCTGGAACCCTGGACGGCTGGTCGGAATGCGCTGAATACGGGTGAGCGACTGCTTTCCCTTGCGCCAGGAGATAGCCTGGAAACCGTTTTTAGCCTAACAGCAGATTTCCTTTAACTGGGGCTGAATTGAGCTGAGGCAGAAACCGAACTGACGGTTTTTCATCCGTTGGCTGTTAGCCCCTATCGTTCCTACCCTTCAGTCTGAGTGCAAATCATCTCTTCAGGATGAGGTCACGGTCAATTGCTTCAGACAAAATAGTAGCGTAGATAACAAATTTAATTCCATACTTGTAGCGTTTTAACCCTGCAAGTAGGAAGGAGGGAAAAATGACTTTAGGACATCATAAGCGTGCAGTTGGTACTTTCTCTAACTACCAGGATGCCGAAGTTGCGGTCAGTGAATTAAGAGACAGCGGCTTTCCGATGGATCGCCTCTCTGTCATTGGTCGTGATACCGATCGCGCGGCTGATATTGCCAATGCAGGCAACCCTATGGGCGATCAGGGCAAGCAGGTTGCTCACGATACGCAGGCAGACGAAGGCGCGAAGAAAGGTGCTGCTACGGGTGGAGCCTTGGGTGGCTTAACTGGGCTACTGGTTGGTATTGGTGCACTCGCCATTCCTGGCATTGGTCCTGTAATGCTAGGTGGAGCGCTGGCAACGGCATTGGCAACCACCCTTGCTGGGGGCGCAATTGGTGCAGCAGCAGGTGGTCTTGTTGGCGCTCTAGTTGGGCTGGGTATTCCTGAAGACCGTGCCAAAGTCTATAACGATCGCGTCTCCAGGGGCGATTACTTGCTAATTGTAGACGGTTCCGAAGACGAAGTTCGGCGGGCAGAGACAGTCCTGAGCCATCGCGGTATTCAGGAATGGGGTGTCTATAACGCTACAGCTCACGAAAATGCCGATCGTACAACTTATCCTTCTGGCGCTGGTTACACAGCAAGTGAAACGACAACGAGACGCGACCCCTTGCTGTAGCGACTGCCAGTGCTTTGAATGCTTCGTGGAGACGAACTTAAGCTCGTCTCTGCACAATTTTTAGTCAATACATTTCAATCAAAGGATTAAAAAAATGAAAAAGGTTATGCCCTTGCTGTTGGGCGGCTTTTTGTTAGTCAGTACAGTCGCTTGCAACAACGCTAAAACGACCTCAGATGCCCCCAATGCTACTAACAATAGCGGTCAGGTGCCGAATACTCAAGAAGCCCAAACTGCTAAGAATGACGCAACAAACGATGTTCGTAAAAAGCAGATTGAATCTGATATTCGAGCACGTGAGCAGCGCAATGATGCTGGCGGCAATCAGGACAAGCGAACCGATGGTGATCTGCAAAGTGAAGTGCGCGGCAAGCTAGAGGCAAATATCCCAAACAGTAAGCTGACTGTAGATTCTAAGGAAGGGGTTGTAACGGTAGCAGGTTCTGTACCGACTCAAGCACAGCTTGCCAAAATTGAACCGCTGGCAAAGGAAATTAAGGGTGTCAAGAGTGTTGCAGTGAAAGCAAAAGTGGCAGCACCAGCCAAAACAAACTAGCTAGAACGCGCCAGTAATGGTGAAAAGGGGATGTCACTGGCATCCCTTTTTTGTGAGGTTTCTCAGGGTTAAAGTATCTGCATAAACCCAATTTTTTGAACGAATTTGAACGAAGTGCAAGCCATTCTCCTGTCCGAAAGCGGTACAGAGGGACGTAAGGCACGCCATTGATGTAGGGTAGCAATGCCAGAGGGTACTACCTTTCCAGATTGTGAACGGTTACAGGTTATTTAATTCTCGCTCCTGAGACTTGTTGGCGGTAGCGTCTAGCAGTTTCCATAAAGCAGGCGCGGTGAAATCGGGAATGACTAGCGTGGCTCCCAAGGCGTAAAGCGTTTGCGGGTCGTAGCTTGTAGCAATGCCAATGGTGAGAATGCCCGCACCAACTGCCGATCGTATCCCCGATGGTGAATCTTC
>DATNQS010000461.1:0-2022 GCA_036703925.1 Candidatus Sericytochromatia bacterium | reverse complement strand
ACCCGAAACTCTCCCCCCGATCGACCTGATTTTGATCTCTCAGGGCGTGGACGACCACTGCCATAAGCCAACCTTAGAACGACTCGATCGCGCCATTCCTGTCGTTGCCTCGCCAGCAGCAGCTAGAACAGTACGGCAACTTGGCTATCAACACGTAACCACGATCGCCCATTGGGAAACCTTCACGCTAGGCGACACGCTTAAAATTACCGCAATTCCGGGTGCAGAACTCCAACCAGGGCAGGTCGAGAATGGCTATCTGTTGAACGATTGCACCACTGACGAAACCCTGTACTACGAGCCGCATCTCTTCCCCTTAAAGACCCCCATAGAGCAACTTGGTCGAGTGGATGTGGCGATTGCCCCCGTCGTCGGTCAGGTCTTTCCACTGTTGGGGCAGGTCATTATGGGTCCCTTAGAAGCCATGCATCTGGTCGAGACATTAAAGCCCCACTTCTTTGTACCAACGGCATTCGGTGACATTCGTACTGATGGTATCCTTCCCAAGCTTATCCAAACCGTTGGCAGTGTGGAAGAATTTCGCGATCGGCTGCTTGCCTCCGGCTTACCAACCCAACTGCGCGTTCCTGCTGCCGGAGAAACCTTAGAGTTAACGGCGATCGCTCACTAAAGCCTGCGGTCAGCGTTGCAACGTAGCTCATTGAGAAGGGATTACGGGCGATCGTGATGAGAGGGTGAAAGAATTTGTTATGATAAGCTTCCTGCCCTACGGGTGACTGGCGCAATGGCAGCGCATCGGACTCTTAATCCGCTGGTTCTGGGTTCGAATCCCAGGTCACCCATTGCTTTAGCACTATTTGCTTTCTATTGATTAATCCTTACTGGCAGCGCAACACGCCAACCGTTACCAAGGTTGAAAATAGCCGCTATCACAAGCAACGTTGTCCCAGGTTCCACTTACTTCCAGCACTCATGCGTTAGTCACTGCCATGTTAGCGACTCCTCCTTCGGCTCACGCTCTTGCTCCGGGTCTGCTGCGAAAGGTGCATCATATTGCCTTCAACGTGAGCGATATGCAGGCATCCCGCTACTTTTACGGCGCGTTTTTGGGGCTGCATGAATTGATCGGTGACGAAGTACCCAGCACGCTTAAAGCGTTAGTAGCTGAAGGTAAGGTCGCTAACTTTGCCACCCCTGATGGGACAGTAATCGATTTATTTTGGGAACCAGCTTTAGCCCCACCGAGCGTAGACCCGCACCAACAGTTCACTCGTGCCAGCCATCTGGCGTTTGATGTCGCGCCGGAAGCGTTTGATCACGTAGTGGACGCACTGCAACAAAGCCAGGTGCTCATTGATCACGGTCCTGTCACACGTCCAACGGGGCGCGGAATTTACTTTTATGACCCAGACGGATTTTTGCTAGAGATTCGCTGCAATCCCTAGCACGACTGCCTAGAGACGCGAGCGCACAAATTTATCTAGTCGCTCCATGCCCCGGTTAATGGTATCCATGTCAGTGGCGTAGGAGAGCCGAATATAGTCATCCGCACCAAAGGCAATGCCAGGAATCAAAGCGACCTGCTGTTCTTCTAAAAGCGCGTCGCAAAATTCCAGGGAGGTCATACCAGTCTTTGCGATGCTTGGAAACAGATAAAAGGCACCATCAGGTTTAGCACAGCTTAAGCCAGGAATCGCGTTGATGAGGTCAAACATCGCTTGACGACGTTCAGCAAAGGCAACTCGCATTGTCTCAACACAGGCTTGAGAACTTTCTAAAGCTGCGATCGCTCCCCATTGGGCAAACGTACAAACATTAGACGTACTATGCCCTTGAATCCGCGTCGCCGCTCGAATGATCTCTACAGGACCCGCTAACCAACCCACACGCCAACCCGTCATTGAGTAAGCTTTGGCAAAGCCGCTGCTAACCAGAGTACGCTCATAGATTTCTGGGCTGCAAGTACCAATGCTGACGTGCTGGGTACCGTCGTAGACAAGTTTTTCGTAAATTTCGTCCGAAACGACAAGGAGATCATTGCTCACGATCACCTCAGCCAAA
>DATNQS010000460.1:0-11278 GCA_036703925.1 Candidatus Sericytochromatia bacterium | reverse complement strand
GCTACGACTGTCCACAAACTCAGTTGCACCAGACCACCGCTAAACGGGATCGCCACGGCTGCCAGAAAAACCAGCGTTGAGACCGCGATCGCAATATCGGGAATAATCAGCGGCAGATAGGAAACACCTCGATAAAGGTTTTTGCCTGGAAACCGATAGCGTGCTAGCCCCACTGCCATTAACGTACCGATGATAGCGGCGATCCCAACCGCAAAAAACGCGACCCTCAAGCTATCTGCCAACGCCGAAAGAATGCGTTGATCGCTAAAAAATTTGCGATACCAATCCAACGTAAAGCCCGTCCAACCAGCACTGTAGGGTGACTGGTTGAAACTATAGAACGCCAGCACCAGAATGGGCAGATACATAAAGCCAAACATCAGCAGCGAGAAGAGCGACTGCCAGGAGACGGGGAGTTTGGGTTTGGAGGAAGACATGGAGGTAGAAGGGAAAGGGGCAGGAGGCAAGGGGACGTTTTGAGTTTTGAGTTAATTCTGGCTACTGTTCATTGCTGACTAACCTTAAAATCCTAAACGTTGCTGGTGTTGCGATCGCCGTACTTTAGCAGCAGTGCGATCGCGATGCTGACTGCCAGAATGAGCAGAGTACTAAGGGCAGAGCCAAAGCCCCAGTTTTGAGTTGCACCCAGAAATTGGTTGTAAATGAGGCGGGCAGCCGTCATGCTAGAAGCGCCGCCCAGCAATTCTGGATCAACAAAGTCACCCAGCCCCGTAATAAACACCAGCAGCGCACCAGCAGTAATGCCAGGAATGGTTTGTGGTACGGTCACGCGCCAGAAGACCTGTGAAGGTGAGGCACCCAAATCAGCAGCAGCTTCTAGCAGCGATCGATCGAGCTTTTCTAGCGAGGCATAGAGGATCAGCACCATATACGGCAACAGACTATAGCTCATGCCCACCAGCACCGCTGGACTCCGATTGAGGATATCGAGTGCGGGTAGCCCGATGCTTTGAAGCAGGGAATTAAGGACACCCGTTGGGCGCAAAATCGTAATCCAGGCGTAAGAGCGGAGCAAGGACGAGGTCCACAGCGGTAGAACAAACCCAACGACGAGTAGATTCTGCCAACGTTTTGGCACCATAAGAGCAATCCAGTACGCTACAGGAAACCCCAATAGCAAACAAATGATCGTTGTTCCTAACGCAAAGAACACCGATCGCCCCAGCACTTGAAGATAAATCGGCTGAAAAATGAGCGCATAGTTGTTCAACCCAGACGGATTTACAACCTGCCCCGGCCGTATGCCAGGCACCAGACTTAGCTCCAAAATTAACAACGTGGGAATGACCAGCAGCAAGCCTAGCCAGATCCCCGTCGGTCCCAAAAGCAGTAGTGGCTCTATCCACTTAGGCAACTCTGTACGATCGCGGGACGGAGCATTTGACGAGGCAGAGGGCGATGCTTGGGACATGGGAGAAGGGATGAGGGCTGAGTTTTGAGTTGAAGCTGATTGCTGATTGCTGACTTGCTGACCGCTACTTTTTGCTTTTTAACAACCGACCTTTAGCTGCTAGTGAGCTGAGTCCAATATTTTTCATATAGCTCTTCGATCGATGCTTTCACTGGCGCAACGCTCTCACACTTCGTTAACAGGCTTTCTGGCGGAAAGAGAATCTCATTGTTACGCAGAGGGGCAGGCAACTGGTCAAAAGCAGACTGATTTGGCGAGGCAAAGTTGAGACGTTGGGTCATTTGGGCGGCAACAGAGGGTTGCAGCACATAGTTAATCCAGGCATAAGCAACATCGGGGTTAGGGGCAGTTTTGGGAATCACCATTGTGTCGCTCCAAAGGGAAGTGCCGCTGCTAGGAATGACGTACTTCAAGTCGGGATTGGCAAGCGTGACTGACATGGCATCTGCCGAATACCCCATCGCAAGGAGTAAATCCCCAGCAATCAGCTGATCGCGCCACGCATCTGTAGTAAAAGAGGCGATCGCCGGTTTCAGAAGAGCGAGCTTTTCGTAAGCCTGCTGAATTTCTTGCGGATTGGTGGAGTTGTAAGAATAACCAAGCGAGCGTAAGGTTGCGCCCATCACCTCTCGTGTGTCGTTAATCAACGTCATCCGACGAGACAGGGTTTGCTGCTCTGACCACAGGTAGCTCCAATCGGTTGGTGCAGGCTTCAGCTTTACACTGTTATAAATCAAACCAGTAGTGCCCCAGCTAATCGGCACGTGGTAGCGATTGCCTGGATCGTGAGCAGACGACTGAAACTTTGGCAGGATATTATCCAAACCCTGAATACGGCTCAGATCAAGCTGTTGCAGCAGTTTGAGTTCGATCATCTTTGCCACAGCGTAATCAGAGGGATAGATAACGCTGTAAGCGGCTCCCTTCCCAGCCTGAAAGGCTGCCAACATCGTTTCATTCGAGTCAAATGTATCGGCAATGACTCGAATGCCCGTTTGCGCTCTAAAGCCTTCTAACAACGCATCATCGATATAGCTTGACCACGTGTAGATACGTAATTCATTCGCTGTTTTAGCATTGGGTTGCAGTGGTCGCACTTCGGCCAATGTCCAACCACAGCTTGAAAGGGTCAGACCAGACAAGGCACCTGCCGCCGCCTGCAAAAATGCTCGCCGCGATCGATGCGTCCTGCTAGAACGGGATGAGAAGGAAGCTGACGTTGGGTAAAAGGAAGGAGGCACGATGGGGAAATAAGGCTAAAGGCTAAAGGCTGAAAGTTTTGAGTCTTGATTGCACCACTGCGCTAGAGAATTTAGAGTTGGTTCTGATAGTTGACGGCTGGTTTCTAACTCACGGCTGGAATCGCCAAACAATCGTTCGGTGCCCACTGGACATAAATGGGTGTATCGGCACCAGGCAGGCTGTCGATCGTGTTAGGTTGCCTAACGGTGAGGCGATCGCCAGAGAGGAGTTCGACAACATAGTGAACGTGGGTACCCAAGTACATAACGTGCCGTAAGCGTCCTTCAAAACAATTAATCATGTCGCCAGGAATAGTGCGGCTGACGTGAATTTTTTCTGGACGCACACTGACGACAACCGACCCTGATGTTAGGGGGACCGCTGTTTCGATCGGTCTTACTTTCATCTTCAGCCCATTAGCAGTCGTAATCCAGAGCATTGCTGGATGGGCACCTTCAATCTTGGCAGGAAAGAGATTGGTATCGCCAATAAAATCAGCTACAAAGGGAGTTTGCGGCTGTTCATAGATCCGGTTGGGTGTATCGATTTGCTCGATTTTGCCGCGGTTCATGACAGCAATGCGATCGGAGAGACTCAGCGCTTCTTCCTGGTCGTGAGTCACCATAACAAACGTCAGTTGCAGTTCCTGATGCAAGTTTGACAGTTCAACCTGCATTTCTTTACGCAGCTTCAGGTCAAGCGCACCCAGGGGCTCATCCAAAAGCAGCACAGCGGGACGATTGACAAGGGCACGTGCCAGCGCCACGCGTTGCTGCTGTCCGCCAGAAAGCTGAGCGGGAAAGCGATTGGCAAAGGCTTCCATCTTAACGAGCTGCATTACTTCCTGAACGCGATCGGCGATTTCTGCCTTACGCTGTCGCTTGATGCGTAGCCCAAAGCCAATATTTTCGCGCACGGTGAGGTGGCTAAACAAGGCATAGCTCTGAAACACCGTGTTGACAGGACGACGGTAGGGCGGCACCTGAGTCATTAACTGACCTTGTATCAGTAGCTCTCCCGCAGACGGCGTATCAAACCCTGCAATCATCCGCAGTGTGGTTGTTTTGCCGCAGCCAGAGGGACCCAGAATACTAAAAAACTCGCCGCGACGGATACAAAGGTCAATGCCTTGCACAGCCGTTTCGCCATTGAAAACTTTGAAGACCTTACGGAGTTCAACATCAAACCCAGTATCCGTTGCCAGAGAGCGCTGGTTATGCGTGATGGTTTGAGACATAGTGGCGATTCCCTATGGTTGATTCCGTACACAATGCAGGGGGCAATTGAGGCGTGGGAAGAATTTGTAAGTTGATAGCTAAAGGTGCTTTGGAACCTGTACTGAGAAAAATCAGCTCATCTTCTGGTAAAGTGACGGATTGTGCCTGCTGGTTTATTCTACCGATCGAACGTTGACTCAATGAACGATCCTCACCCTTATAAATTGCTTCCAATCTTTGGAGTGAGCGCCTGCCGCCAAGAAGTAGCCATTTTTTCAGCAACTAATTAATCTCAGGATACGGTACTGGTGGTATTACATTGCAGCATAAAGGGGGAGTGGGATGGAATAGCGCGTTACATTAGATTGCCCAACTTTGTTACCAACGGCTCATTGGCGATCGAGCAACCTGGCAAATGCCTCGTCTACCTTGCAGCTAATGCTACTTTGATGCCTGTATGACTTTAACTCAACCTTCGACTGTTGTTACTCAGACCACGCCGCGTACAGTGGGGCGGCGCTACCAGTCGATCGCTATGATGCTGGGCGTTTCGCTAGTCATGGTAGTGGGCATGGGTAGCCGTCTTGCGTACCTACAACTACTGGAGGGCGATCGCAATCAACAGCTGGCGGAGAATAACCGTATTCGCTTAATTCCTAAACAGCCAGAGCGGGGTAAAATCCTCGATCGTAAAGGCAGAATGCTGGCTGGTAGCCGTTTGTCTCATTCCGTCTTCCTTTGGCCTCTCGCACGCAAAAAGGCAGAATGGACAACCACCTTGCAGCGTTTGTCGCAAATCCTCAACGTACCCGAAGCAACCATCAAAAATCGTTTGGAGCAAGCAGGCTACAACTCTCCTTTTTTGGTTCGTATTGCGCGGGGTGTAAGCCCGGCACAGGTAACAGCGCTGGCAGAATACGGCAGCCAGATGGAGGGTGTGCAGGTCGATGCGGAAGCAGTACGCTACTACCCCAATGGAGATTTAGCGGCTCATGTGCTTGGCTACACGGGTGAAATGGACGATCGCGAACTCGAAAAGCACAAGACCGAAGGCTATCGACTGGGCGATGTGATTGGTCAGATGGGCGTTGAGTCAACCTACGAAACGCTGCTACGCGGCGAATGGGGTGGGCAACAAGTTGAGGTGGACGGCGCAGGACAAGTCGTAAGGGTTTTGGGTAGAAAGCCAACTCAAACGGGCAAAGATGTACAGCTCACGCTAGATTTGGAGCTGCAAAAGGCGGCGGAAGTGGCACTGGGCGATCGCAAAGGATCGATCGTGGCGATCGACCCAACCAATGGTGCTGTGTTAGCAATGGTCAGCCGCCCCACCTTTGACCCCAATTTATTTTCTACCCGCATTACCGATGCCCAGTGGCAGCGCCTACAAAGTGAAGACCACCCCTTCGTTAACCGTGCCATACGAGGCTTTCCGCCTGCTAGCACCTTCAAAATTGTCACCACTACAGCCGCTTTAGAAACGGGGAAATTTAGCCCAGATACCGTACTGGGAACTTACCCATCCATTACCATCGGTGGCATTGAGTTTGGCGACTGGAACCGTGCTGGCTTTGGTCCGTTGGGTTTCGTCGGTGCCATGCAATGGAGTAGCGATACCTTTTTCTATCAGATTGCGATGGGTGTCGGCGATCGGGACCTGATCCAGTGGACACGACGCTACGGCTTTGGGCGCAAAACAGGCATTGACCTGGCAGAAGAAGAAAGCCCCGGACTCGTACCCGACGATGAATGGAAGCGCAAAGAAGTCAAAGAAGGCTGGTATTTGGGCGATACGGTCAATATGTCAATCGGACAAGGCTTTCTGCAAGCTACGCCACTTCAAGTCGCTGTAATGTTTGCAGTACCAGCCAACGATGGCTATCTCGTCAAGCCACATCTGCTCAAAGACAATGAAGCCGCCCAAAACTGGAGGGAACCCCTAAACCTGAAACCTGAAACCGTTCGCATTCTCCGCGAAGGGCTTCGCGCGGTCATTGATGGCGGCACGGGTGAGGCGCTAAACGTAGCGTCACTGCCACCGATATCTGGTAAAAGCGGTACGGCAGAAGACTTCGGACGGGAATCCCATACCTGGTTTGGAGCCTATGGTCCTACCACAAAACCAGAAATTGTCGTTGTAGCATTTGGTGAAAACTCTGGAGGCGGAGGCGGTTCATTTGCAGCACCCATGGTACGGCAGGTGCTAGAAGCCTACTTTAATCCAAAAAAGAAAATCACCAGTCCTAGCCAGGTTGAACCAGTGCAGACCGATTAGAGGAAGGGAAAAGGGAAAAAGGAAAAGCAAAACTTATCCTTTCTGCCTATCTCTCTGCTACCGCTATCAACTAGGACAAACACGGACTAGACTGTTAAAACAATCCTGATGTCGTGATGGGTTGGTCTTACTCCTGGAATGTCTTTGTCTGAAAATCCCTGCTTGAATTTGGCGATCGCACCTTTACGCACCGCCAACCACTATGCGGTTCATGTCACTCAAGCTCCGTACCCAGGGGGCTATGTTTTGCACGACTGTCTGTGGTCAGACGGCTTAAAACATCTTTGGCATGGCTGGCAAGAAATGTTTTCTGCCAGAAGGCTACCGGACGTGCCGCAAGTTTCGCAAGTTGATGAACTGCCCCCTGATCTTGTCTTACCGCTAGAAACACCGCCGCCAGCTCCCGGTGCGCCTGTAAGCCAATCAGGTCGGTTAATGCAGAACCTGGGCATGAACCTCTGGCAGTGGCTTTTTGATGGTCCTATCCAGGGTAGCCTTAACCACAGTCAGGGGCTTGCTATGGGTCAATCAAAACCACTGCGGCTGCGGCTAGAAGTTCGCGATCCCAATCTGGTGGCGCTGCCGTGGGAAATTATGCAGGATGGCGCGGGTAAACAACCCATTTCGCTCCAACAGCAACTCTTGTTTAGCCGCACGACGAGTGATGTCCGTTCCTTGCCAAAGCTGCGATCGGACAACATTCTCAAAATTCTGTTGGTACTGGGTCAAGATTCTGAACCAGCGTCAGGCGGCTCTCAAGGCTTTGCGAACACAGTTCAACCTGAAAGCCTACAGACCTTACAGCTGGAGCAAGAAGCGAATGTGCTAGCTCACCTGCTAACCACTTCTGGCAGCAGTGGCATTGGTGGCGCAACGATTACGCCTTGCCAAGTAGATACCCTCGTACAACCTACGCCAGCCGCCTTAATTAGTCAGCTTGAGAAGCAGACGTACAATGTCTTTTTCTATGCAGGACATGGGGTTCCGGCTCCAGATGGTGGGCTACTATTTTTGCGACCTGCTATGACCTTGAATGGCACTGAGTTAGCGCAAGTGCTCACTCGCTGCCAGGTAAAGCTAGCAGTGTTTAATGCCTGCTGGGGCGCGCAACCCGACCACGAAACGATCGCTGACTCTACCGTTACACCAGAGGTTTCCCGATCGCAGGCAATGCCGCGTAGCAGCCTTGCAGAAGTGCTGATTCATCATGGTGTTCCTGCCGTTTTAGGTATGCGTGATTCCATTACCGACGAAGAAGCGCTTAGTTTTATTCAAGCATTCGCCCGAGCGCTCTCAGGACGAGTGCCGATCGACCAGGCAGTCGCGGTTGCCCGTCAGCACCTGCTCACGCTGTACCGTTTTAACCAGCAAGCCTGGACACTGCCGGTACTTTATATGCATCCCGAATTTGATGGCGAACTGTTGCAGCCGCTTGAGGGTAGCCTGACCGCCATGCCAGGGCTTATTACGCGTCTGGGGCAGCCCAAGCCGGATGCAGCGCTGCGATCGCTCGTGACTGCAAAAGTTTGGCACATCCAGAGCGGGTTTATGCGAGTGGGTCGCGATCGAGGTGAAAACGATTTAGTGCTACAAGAAGACCAGGGCGGAGTTTCTCGCAAACACGCCGTTATTTTTTGCCGCCAGCCTCAGCCTCATAGCAATGAAGCCATATCCTACTTTCTCGAAGATTTTTCGCGCTTTGGCACCTGGATGTTGGAGCCTGGTCTGGACGCTAAAAATTGGCGTAAAGTCCATCGTCAGGAAGTACCCCTGCAACCCGGCGCTCAATTAAAATTTGGCAGTCCCCAAAATGAGGTGCTGGAATTTACGACGGCGTTAGATGCATCTAGCACTCGCCCTACCATTTAAAGGTATTAATACCAGTAGCCGAAAGCCCTGTGGCTTCGGCGCAACCTGATGGTAGAGCAGTCACATCTCAGCCAGATGGCGTAAATCAGATTGAGTTGCGGAACAGACAGTGATCCCTCTGTAGGTAACACCAACGAGATCATTGTTTTCAGTGTATGCAGGAATCCCACTATGGAAAGTAAGGTAATGTGTTCTGACGATCAAGCAAATTCCGAAGCTAAGGTTGAGCACGCGTTGTGGGCAGCATTGCTACATGTAGAAGGTGTCGCTTGTGCCTGGAAGAACGGCGAACCGTTGACTGAGGAACAGTTCACAGTTGCAGAAGACCCACAGGCTACCATTCCTTACGTCTGGAATCCAGCTACTCCTGAAGCAGAACCTTTTTTTGCAGCCTTAGAACAAGCCTTACCCCTGGATGACTGGAATGCAGATGAGGTTGCCACCCGTTCTGATATGTTCTTTGCCCAGGTGAATCAACTCTGGTCTACTGCAACCCTCCAAGAAACACTGACTCAGCGCTTCGCCACGCGGGTTCCTCAGCAATTACTGACTGCGATCGCCACCCGCGCCCAACAAGTTTTGTCTCGCTCTGTCTCGCTTGCCGATCAGCTCGTACAGTGCGTTCAAGAAGCACTCCCTCATCTGGCAGAAGACGATTTACACGTATTAGCACGTCCCCTTGCCTACGCCATGCGAGGTAATGACTCACCCATCGAATCCACCCTTGAGCGCGTCCGTTCAGTCGAATGGGACGTGCTTTCTGATGTTGAACAGGCACGCTTAAGTCTGGCGATCGCCCGCTATGCGTTAGGGGAATTGGAAACAAAGAGCGAAGAGTGAATTAGTTATTCGGTGGCTCAGTAAGTAGAGTTGATAATGGATCTAACGTGTGAATACAAAGCGCGATGACAAGCTAGCGCTTGATACGGTTCGTGCAATCATACAAGAATGGGATCTGTATGAGCTTCTAAAAACTGGCGCACCTTCAGATAAATTTGATGACGAGATTGCATTAATAGCTAGTCAAATTCCTCAAATTCAATCGAGTCATGATGCAACTCAAGTTATATCGCGGGTGTTCTCATCTAACTTTGAACCACATCTGTTTAAACCAGAAAGCTGTAGTGATGTAGGAGAAAAGCTCTACCAGGCTTTGAAGGCGCAAGGATTATTAAAGTAGGATTCAGCGTCGATTGAAAAGCTTAGAAGCCTTAAATAACTTTTGACTCCCATCCGCATATTCCGGGTTCAGGCAATAACCAGTCAGCTTGTGCATATCGACAACAGCTTGGTCAGGGTTGGGCAACCTCACAGCTTCATGGATACGTATGATGTTGGGTGAAACTTAAAACCACCTGTCCCAAACTATTTGTAGAAGCGTGTGGCGAAGTTTTGCGATCGCGTCGGTGACAGTTCCCGTGCTTTGAGGATAGCAGCGGCGAGAAAGGCGTAAGAGAGCAGACCAACCAATGCTAGAAAAACGGGGCTAATGCTGCCGACTGTGTTCCACAGGGCGTGCAGACTGGAGGCGGAAAGGTAGCCAATGCTCAGAATAAGCCAGCGACGGCGCGATCGCAGCACACTTAGCCCAATGAAATAACCAAAATAGCCGCTGTACGCCATGTGTCCTGCCACCGAACCCAAAACACGCGGAATCAACAGTTGCAAGCTAGCAAGTTGAGCTGCGCCTTCGCCAGATGACAGCGTGGCTTTGTACACTTCCGGCAGGTACTGTGCCATCGTTTCTAGCAACGTGAAGCCAACGGCTGAGGCACTGCCCAGCAAAATGCCATCCAGCGGTTCCCAAACGCCAATACGTTCTCGGTAGGGTGATCGCAACTGTGTACCCAGAATATATGCAGCAAAGACTGGCACTGCCTTCAGCAGCTCTTCCATCAGCCCTGCACCAAAAAACATCTTGATGAGCAGTATTGGGAAGGCAACTGGAGCATCACCCGTAGGTAACTCGCCGGGTAATACCTGCCGAAAGACAAACATAAACAGCGTCAGTGCAGGACTGACCAGCAATAACAGCGTAATTAAAGCTGCGCCCGCGAGAATCCACCAGGGCTTACGCTTGCCACACAGTTCATAGACGAAGTAATATGCCGCACCAGCCAGGTAAGCTGCTAACAGCAGGTTGAAAAGTAGCGGATTGCCAACAGCCACAAACATGAGCACGACAAAGCCTACAGTAATGCTGCCCGGCAGCAGATAGGCTTTATGGGTTAACTGTCGCCCTGTAGAAAGGATGGGGAAGAGCTGTGTCAGGCTAATAGCATCCGGTTCACGGCGGCGGGGTGGCGGGCTAGTTGCTGACAGCCGTGGGGCAGAGGCAGCGGTTCGCTTTCGTCGCGTTGCCGTTGGTGGGTTGCTTGACGCTGGGACAGGCGTTACGGGTTGAGCAGGGTTAGCCTTTGGCTGGCATTCAAAGACAAAAGTAGGCCCACCCTGCCCCAGGATAATGCGATCGCCTGGCTGCAGTACCTGACAATCTTTCAGCCGCTCTCCATTCAAAAAAGTGCCATTTGCGCTGGTAAGGTCGCAAAGCTGCCAAAAGCAGTTACCAGCGGGTGACTCAAACCCCAAAATGGGTTTCACCTCTGCATGCCGCCGCGATACTGCACGATGGACAAGCGGATCTAGAACCACGTTACAGTGTGGATCACGCCCAAGTACAATACTCTCTGTTGTTGAGAGTGGATAGCGGGCTTGTTCTCCAGCATTGTCACCAGTCGGTAACAGCCGCAAAAATGTTGTATAGCGATCCGTTCCCGTCATTGTCGGGGAATTCTAGCCAGCTTGTAAGGGGTCTGAGGCAATAAAAAGTACCGAGCAGTGGTAGCTGCGTTTTCTATTCTTTACACCCTACACCCTACACCCTACCTTCTGTCTAGTAGACTACTGGTTTGCTCGTGTATCCTTCACAGCCGCAAGGAAAAACACGACAGCTAACGGCACACTGGCCGCTAGAATTACACTGGTCAGCCCATAGCCTAACTGCGGCAGCCCCGATGACAGCTCGAAGACCGATCCTACGGCAGCGATCGCGGTAATGCACGAACCGCCCAGAAACACACCACTCTTTGGAGTCACGCTAATTTAATCTCACATTTCTGAATTTTGCAGGCTACTTTCGACTCAAACCAAAGCCGAAGGACGGGTTGATTGACGGGTGAGTTGAGCAATTTGTAATAACACCGCATCAACACAAGGTGGTTAGGCAATGGACTTAACTGCCTG
>DATNQS010000459.1:0-3087 GCA_036703925.1 Candidatus Sericytochromatia bacterium | reverse complement strand
CCGGAAGAGTTTTTGCGATCGCCCGAACCCGAAGCTCAAACATTCCTCAAAACCCTACGCACATTGGAACAGATTCACGAACGGTAAACTGGAACGAAGGCGATCGATTCTGCTTATGGAAACGTATTTATGCATATTTCTCTCAAACCTGAATACGAACAATTCATCCGATCCCAAATTGAAACAGGCAATTATGCCAGTGCTGATGAAGTGATTAATGAGGCTTTTCAACTGCTGTTAGAGCGAGAACATCGTTTGACAGAGCTGCGTCAAAAAGTTGCGATTGCCACTGAGCAAATTGCTAACGGTCAAGTAACCGATGGGGAAGCTGTTTTTGTTAAACTTCAAGCCAAAATTGACCGGATCGCTGACTCTGACATATGAGTAGCTACTCATTTTCAGATGCAGCCGTTCAAGACCTTGATGATATTTGTGAGTACATTGCTCGAAGTGATGCAAGAGCAGCCAGCCTTTTTTTGACAGTTTGCGCCAGAAATGTAAGCTTGTAGCAAACTTTCCAAGCATGGGCAAGCGCTATCAAAAACTGTCTCCAGCTTTGAGAGGCTTTACAGTTGATAGCTATCTCGTTTTGTATTACCCCAATGATGATGGCATTATGATTGCTCGTGTCGTTAGTGGCTATCGGGATTTAGAGTCCTTGTTCGATGATTTGGCATGAATAACTTTTTTCTTGTTCGCTATGCGCCAGAGATTTTGCAACGTACAGGGGAGCATCTGTATCTGGTGGCGATCGCCATTCTCATTGCCACACTCATCAGCATTCCGTTGGGAATTTTGATCACGCGGAAGCCTGCCCTGCGTCAAACCGTCCTGGGCACGGCAAATATTTTGCAAATTATTCCCAGTCTGGCGCTGTTTGGGCTGTTGGTGACAGTACCGCCTGCATTGGGTGGGGGCATTGGCGATCCGCCTGCGATCGTTGCCCTGACGCTTTACTCCTTTCTGCCCATTATTCGTGGCACTTATACAGGCATCATGAGCGTCGATCCAGCGATTCGGGAAGCAGGACGAGGGATGGGCATGACCGACTGGCAACTTTTGTCGCAGGTAGAAATGCCGCTGGCGTTGGGCGTGATTCTCTCAGGCATTCGAGTAGCCACGGTCATTGCGATCGGCACCGCAACTATTGCCACGGCGATCGGTGCAGGCGGTTTGGGCATCTTCATCTTTCGCGGCATTTCGGCGCTGAACAATCAACTCATTCTGGCGGGTGTGATTCCAGCGGCGGTACTGGCACTCACCGCAGACTTTGGCATCGGCTGGCTAGAGCATCATCTGACCCGACGGGGAGGCAAACAAGGGCTATGAGACGCAAGCCGTTTTTAGTTCAGATACTCCTGGCGATCGTGCTGTTGGTGGCGATTGCGGGTTGCTCTGCCAGTCCTACAAGTAGCGGCAATAGTGGTGGTAGCGGTAATCTGGTCATTGGTGCCAAATCCTTCACTGAGCAGGATATTTTAGGCGAACTGCTGGCGCAGCAAATCGAGGCGAAAACGGACTTAAAAGTGGTGCGTCGCTTGCAGCTTGGCGATACGCTCGTTTGTCACAATGCCTTGCTGTCAGGACAAATTGACCTTTATCCCGAATACACAGGAACGGCTTTTTCGACCATTCTCAAGCAAAAGACGCTGGGCGACGTGAAGGAAGTCTACCGTCAAGTCAAAGAGGGTTACGCTCAACAGTTCAACCTAGCAGTGATGCCGCCGCTAGGCTTTCAGAACACGTTTGCCATGATTGTGCGGGGTGATGTGGCACGATCGCTCAACCTCAAAACGCTCTCTCAGGCAGCACAGTACGTCCCGCAATGGCAGGCGGGTTTTGGCTACGAGTTTACCGAACGCCAGGAATACGCCAACATGGTGAAAACCTACAACTTTAAGTTCACCAAAGCGCCTCGCTTGATGAATTTAGGGTTGCTGTATCGGGCGTTATTGCAAAAACAAGTGGATCTAGTAGCAGGCAACTCCACCGATGGACAAATTACCCGCTCGGATTTTGTGATCCTTCAGGACGATCGTCAGGCGTTTCCACCCTACGAAGCAGCGGCGATCGTCCGCGAAGCCACGTTGCAAAAATATCCCCAGGTTCGCACTGCCCTTGAGCAACTGGCAGGCAAAATTTCTCCCGATGAGATGCAGCACTTAAATTATCTGGTGGAAGGCGAACTGCGCGATATTAAAGAGGTGGTGCAGGCTTTCCGCCAGTCGAAAAAGCTTTAAGGTCTAACAAGCTCAAAAAGATATGGGCTAGAGAAACCTCTAGAATGGCAATAGTGCGCTTTTGCCTCCTTAGTAAAGTTTTTCTTACGCTATGCCCACACTCGAACGCAAGCCCATCCTGCTTGATTTTGAAAAGCCGCTCGCCGATCTGGAAGCACGAATTTTCCAGATTCGTGAACTTGCTGAAGAAAATGATGTCGATGTATCTGATGAGATCCGTCAGCTTGAGGCACGCGCTGTGCAACTTCGACAAGAAATTTTTAGCGGGCTATCGCCCACCCAACGGCTACAGGTCGCACGGCATCCCCGTCGTCCCAGTACGTTGGACTATATTCAGGCAATCAGCGACGAATGGATGGAGCTACACGGCGATCGTGGTGGGTTTGATGACCCAGCCTTGGTCGGTGGCGTTGCCCGACTTGCCGGTCGCCCTGTTGTCATGCTCGGTCAGCAAAAAGGACGCGATACCAAAGACAACATTACGCGCAACTTTGGGATGGCATCGCCTGGTGGTTATCGCAAAGCCATCCGGTTAATGGAGCACGCCGATCGCTTTGGGATGCCAATCGTCACGTTTATCGACACTCCAGCGGCATGGCCGGGGCTGGATGCCGAAGCCTTTGGGCAGGGTGAAGCGATCGCCTACAACCTGCGCGAAATGTTCCGCTTTGACGTACCCATCATCTGCACGGTGATTGGGGAAGGTGGCTCTGGTGGTGCCCTCGGCATTGGCGTGGGCGATCGCCTGCTCATGTTTGAACATTCGGTTTATAGCGTTGCGCCGCCCGAAGCGTGCGCGGCTATCCTCTGGCGCGATGCCAGCAAAGCGAACCAGGCAGCCGATGCC
>DATNQS010000458.1:0-13311 GCA_036703925.1 Candidatus Sericytochromatia bacterium | reverse complement strand
CTGACGTTGCCATAGCCCGCTTGCTCTAGCTTTTTGGAAACAGCCAGAGCTGCATTGAGCTGGCGCGTACTATCCTGAATGACGATTCTTGCAGCATCGGCAAGGGGTTCGGTTGAGTCTGTACCAAAGTTGAAATGCTGTGCCATCAACGTTTGAATGCGCTGTGGACTGGGTAGCCAATAGCTGACACCGTTGTACTCGTTAGGCTGGCTGAAGTTGCCTGGCACCATTAGCATCTGCATTTGAGAGCGGTTGGTACGAGCAGCAAACCCAACTAATGCGACCAACTCTTCTACGCTCAAATTAGTATCAATATGGGTTTGGATGGTTGATAAGATTTGAGGCAAGCGTGCCAGGGTCGCTGGACTAAGCGCTTGCTCTATCAGCGCACGCATGACTAATTGCTGCCGCTGAATGCGACCAATGTCGCCATACTCGTCATAGCGAAAGCGCAGCAGTTGCAGTGCCTGATCACCATTGAGATGCTGTTTGCCTGCTTTAAGGTTGACATAAAGATGTTGACTTTCATCCTTGTACTTCATGTCTTTGGGCACATAAACTGTTACGCCACCTAGTGCATCAACCAACGCCTGCACACCCTGGACGTTGATCGACACGTAACGATCGACCCCTACACCTCCCAATAGTTCACTGGTCGCTCTAGCACTTAGCGCTGGACCACCGTTTGCATTTGCTTCATTAATTTTGGCAACACCATAGCCTGGAATTTCGGTACGGGTATCTCTTGGAATGGAAAGTGCCACTAACTTTTTTGCTTCGGGATTGAACCGGAGCAGCAGCATCGTATCGGTCAAGCCGTCAAATGAGTTGACGAGGGCATGGTAGCGTAATTTTTTAAGGTGCTCCGGCGGTTCCTGAACGTCGCTCGTCAGCACTTTAAGCCCCAACACCAAAATATTGACGGGGCGAGTCAGTTCCGGCAACTGTAGGCGATTGTTTTTCGAAATGCGATCGCCCTTAGAGAAAACAGACGCTTGTTCTGGACTCAACTCACGCTGCATTAACGGAGTGCTAGCAAACGACATTGCCAAAAGTGCGCCTGCTGTCGCCGATACTAATGCCACTCCCGCCAGCCCAGCCACTAACCAAAGCCACCGCTGCTTCTTCTGTTTTGGAATTTTCCTCAAAACTGCCTTTGGTTTCCTCACTGAATGCAGAGGACGCTGATTTGAACCGTTCACTTCTTTCTTTTACCCCACACAACGATAAAGACTGCTGAAACGGTGGCAACTTTTCAACAGTGAACTAAACCGTTTTGAGCAGCGCACTTTTTGAAGAGGCACTTTAGGGACTTTAAAACGTGAGTAGTTGAACTGTTCGCTCTCTCTGCCAGGTGTCTACCGCTTTCTACGCACCCCTAGCAGCAGCATGGTAGCAATAATTTCCGCAGTCTGCTGCAAAAGTTCAATAATCATATGCGAAACTTCTGCAATGGAAAAAGAAACGCTGATCACAAGCAAAAGATAGAGGCATTCTCGATCGGTACTGGTTCCATATACAAAAGCCAACCTCAGCGCAAAGCACTAAGGTTGACGAATAAGGGAAGCAGCTAGTGGCAGTAACAATGGAGCTTATGTGGAGCTGATGCAGCTTTGTTCTATACCGCTCTGTTTCCTTGAGTGTGAGGAGTTGAAGTATGGCAGCGATCGTGTTGAAGGGACTCGATCGCGTTCTACGTCAGCCCATTAAAATCACTGTATCAATGACATGAATCACGCCATTATCGGCTTCGATATCAGCAGCAACCACTGTGGCATTTTTGACTTCAAACCCATCGGTCGTATTGATGCGAATAGGTGAACCTTCAACCGACGTGAGCGAATCCACGGTTTGCAAGTCAGCCTGCATCAATTTTCCCGAAACCACGTGATAGGTCAGGATGCGGGAAAGCTGAGGAATGTTCTGTACCAACGTCTGCACGGTTCCAGGCGGCAGTTTGGCAAACGCCTCATCGTTTGGTGCAAACACAGTAAAAGGACCAGGGCTGCGTAATACATCGACTAATCCAGCCGCCTGTACTGCTGTAACAAGCGTTTTGAAAGAACCAGCATTGACGGCAATATCAACGATATCGGGCATGGGGATGAGTGGGGAGTAGGGAGTGGGGAGTGGAAAAGGCTGAAGGGGCAAGGGGAAAGGCTAAAGAGCTGACCGCTGACTGCTGACCGCTGACCGCTAAACCAACTCCTCTCCCCTTACTCCTCTCCTATCGATAGTCCTGCTGCTGAATGTTGCGTAGCCTTGCTTCTGGACGTTTGAAGCGATCGAGTTGTGCTTCAAAAAACGCTCGATTTGCCTGGAGGTGCTTGGGATTAGGGTCGTCGAGAGGATATAAAAGAGCGGTTCGCAATGCCTGAATGACGGCTGAGGTGACACAGTACATCGATCGCTGGAAGCTAATCCCTAACTGGATCAACATATCGTCTTCGCCACGGCAGTATTGGCGGTAGTAGTCCACCAGATACGGTGGTAAAAAGTGCAGCATATCCTGCATCAACAGCGTCGGCGGAATGCCTGCTGTACCGACTGGAAAAACGTCAGCGTAGAGAATGCCAAAGTGAAAGTCTTTCTGGTCATCGGGCACTTGTTTTGCCTGGGCATTGTAAGACTTTGTGCCTCGAAACGGCGAGGTACGGTAGAACACGGCTTCCACATAGGGTAATGCTGCTTCGTAGAGCCACATAAAGCCTTTTGCTTTGGGCACAATCTCGTAGCACTCGCCCCGGATATAAACGTGGTGGTAGATGGGACGACCCGCGATCGCAAAGATGCCATTCACCAAAAAATTCATTGCCTCTGGGACGCTGGTAATTTTGCCCTCGTCGTAGAGATCTGACATTTCAAAAAAGACGGGAGCCATCACTTCCCAAAACAGCCCCAAGTTGGCGTAGTACGACATCTGCCGACACTGTTCTAAGAACAAATCGGGAAACAGTTTGTACAAGCCCAACATAGCGGGATTGCCTTTGAAATATGCCCGAATCGCGCGATCGGCATTCGCCTTGTATTCTTCGCTATCCAGATACGGATCGAACTGTCCACCCATGCCCCGATGCCAGAGCATCGATCGCATACATTCTTCGGCAAACTCCATATTGATGCGATCGTGCCAGAGGTGATGGAGCAACCGAGGCATTTTGACGGTTTCACCCTTCTCCATAAACGCCAGCAGTTCGGGATGTGCCGTCGCCTGCCCCCGCCAAACCCGCAAATCCGCATCATCGCCCGCGTAGTGGTTGTGCAGCTCCAGATACTCTTTCGGCAAAAAGTACTTGAAAAACGGCAGTGGATTGAGAAACTCCCGCTCTGCAATGTAGAGTAAATCGCGCCAATAGAAATCCATCGGCACCGCATACGCTTTGTACAACCCAATAATTTGCATCAGGTTTTCTGGCGTATCTGGCAGCATGGCACCACCCGCTTCCAGGCGATGCACAATGTCAGCGAATTCATGCTGGGAGGGCGGGAGGTGGGTTTGAGTGAGGGTTGCAGTGGGCATGAGTGGGTGAAGAGTTTTGAGTTTTGAGTTTTGAGTTGTCGGAGAGGCGGGAGGAGTGAAGGGGCGGAGGATATAGGGGAGGAAAGTTTTGAGTTTTGAGTTCAGCCTTTCCCTACTCCCTACTCCCCACGAATTGCCACTTGCTGATTAGCATCGATTGCCAACGTCGCCACCATTGCCTTCGTAGTTGGTTCACTCCAGCGCAGTAGCCATGACGGTTGTACACCTAGGAAGAAGATCAATGCTGCCAGTACTAGAGCGGGTGTTTGTTCTGTCCAAGTCACGTTGGGATAATATGCCGTCGCATTGTCTAGTTTGCCGAAGCAGGTGCGGTTAAGCAGAATCACAAAATAAACAGCGGTCAAACCACTGGCTATGATGCACAGCAGTGTTGGTATGGGGAAGACTGGGAAGCTTCCCTGAAAAACCAGAAATTCTGCTACAAAACCGACTAGACCCGGAATACCAGCGCTTGCCATCCCGCTAAGAATGAGCAGGGCGCTTGTTAGAGGCAAGCCGCGAATGGGATTCAGCAGACCATTGAGCTTGTCTAATTCACGGGTGCCCACTTTCGCTTCAATGATGCCAACCAGGTAGAACAAGATTGCCAGAATTAAGCCGTGGCTAACCATTTGACCAACGGCTCCTAGCAGGCTCAGTGGTGTACCCGCGGCACAGGCGACCAGAACATAGCCCATGTGCCCGATCGAGCTATACGCTACCATCCGCTTGATGTCTTTTTGCGAAATTGCAGTCAGTGACCCATACAGCACGGTAACTACACCCACGATCGCCAAGCCCGGTGCCACGATCGCCCAGGTTTCGGGAAACAACTGCAAACCGAACCGGATGATGCCGTAGGTTCCCAGCTTCGCCAGAATGCCACCCAGCAGAATCGCGACGGGTGGTGACGCTTCGACATAGGCATCGGGTAGCCAGGTATGGAGTGGAATCAAGGGTGTTTTGATGGCAAAGCCAATCAGCAGAATCGTGAGCAGAATAAGCTGGGCCTTGAGCGGCAAAACCTGAGTATCGATCGCCGCGTAGTCAAAGCTCGGCGCTCCACTGAGCCAGGTTAAACCCAGGAAGCCGACCAAAATTAACACGCCTGAAACGGCTGTATAAAGGAGAAATTTCATCGCCGCGTAGTCGCGCTTGGAACCGCCCCAAATGGCAATCATCAAGTAAAGCGGAATCAATTCAACTTCATAGAACAGCACAAACAGGAGCAAATTCTGAGCCAAAAATGCGCCTGCAATGCCACCACCGACCAAGAGAGCCAGCCCATAGAATAAGCGCGATCGCTCCATTTGCTGAGTGCTACCGTAAATCACAATCCAGATCAGCAAGCTATTGAGCGCCAGTAAGGGTATCGACAACCCATCGACACCCAGCCGATACGTCAAGCCCAGTGGCTCTAACCAGGAAAGCGCTTCCTGCATTTGAAGCCCTGCATTGCTGATGTCAAACCGAGTCAGCAGCAGGACTGTCCAAAGAAGGTTAAGACTCGCGATCGCCAATGCCACCAACCGCGATCGCTGTTCGGGACAAAAGCCGATGAGAATGGCACCGGCAACGGGTAGCCAGATGAGAGTACTAAGCATAGGAGGGTAGGAAGTGAGGGGTGAGGAGTGACACGTTTTGGGTTTTGAGTTGATTTTGGCTCTTGACCATTGACCACACTTTTAGCCGTTAGCCGTTGGCTTTTAGCCCTTCTTCTTACTCCTACGACGACCACATAACGAGACAGCCAACCAGAACGGCACCGACCACAATCGTTAACGCATAGGACTGTCCCCGACCTGATGTGCTGTACTTCAAACCTTCACCACCAAACAGTGTGGCAATGCCCAGGAAGTTAATGAACCCATCGACAAGGTAGCGATCGAACCAGGAGGTCAGCCGCGATACAAGATCGACCCCAAGGACAATGCTCATGCGGTAGATCTGAGCCGTATAGAAGTCATAGGAAAGCAAGTCTTGAAGGGGCTTCCAGGGAAATTGAACTGGTTTCGGCACCGCGTTCCCTAAATAGACAACAGCACCAAGACTGCATCCAAAAACGCTTGACCACAGCAGCAGCAGCGCCACGTCCTTGTTTAAGTCTGTCCAAACTGGTAGCAGCGATAAGGCTTGCAGCACGATCGGCGTATGCAGCACAACACCGAGCAGCACCATCATCGGCAGCACCATCGACCAGGAGACTTCGGGCGACCGCTGTGCCATTGGGTGCGCCTGTCTGCCAAAAATGCGGCTAAATACCCGCGTGAGGCTAAAGGCTGTGAGACTATTCACCAGCAGCACCAACCCGACCAACCACGGTTGCGTTGCCCACAGCCCATCTGCCAGTTTCAGCAACGCCCAAAAGCTGCCGAAGGGCGGCAAAGCTATCAAACCAGCTGTACCAACCAAAAACGCCACACCTGAGGCTGGACGACGCGACCAAAGTCCTCCCAGTTGGGTAATGTCTTGCGTAATGCTGTTCCAGATAATTGCACCAAGGCTCATGACCAGCAGCGCGATCGCCACAGCATGAGTGAGTACCAACAGCAACGCCGCTTCGCTTTGTCCAGTGCCAACCGCAATAAACACCAACCCCATGTAAGCACTGACTGAGTAAGACAGAGTACGCTTGAGGTCAATTTGGGCGATCGCAATCAACGCACCGCCAACAGCGGTAATGCCACCAATCCAGACCAGTGTAGCCATAACGATGGGTGACAATGCCAGCACAGGTTCGAGCTTGATCAGCACCCAGGCTCCCGTTGCAACCACCACTGAGTTACGCAAAATCGTGCTGGGTAGCGGACCCTCCATTGCCTCATCTAGCCAGAGATGCAGTGGAAATTGAGCGCATTTGCCCATGGGTCCCGCAATTAACGCCAACCCAACCAGCGTGATTACAGTTGGATCAACCTCCGCAGACTGTGCCCATACTGCTAGCTCCGTAAAGTTCCAGGTGCCTGCCAACGGTAGCAGCGCCACCACACCCATCAGCAAAAACAAATCGCCCACGCGCTTCGTGAGAAAGGCATCGCGTGCACCCGTCACCACTAGCGACTGGTTGAACCACACCCCCACCAGCAAGTAGGTTCCCAGCGTCAAAATCTCCAGGATAATGTAGCTAAAGAACAGTGAATTGCACAATGCCAGCGCACATAAACCCGCTTCAAACAGTGCCAGCAGCGAGAAAAACCGTGCCCAGCCCCAGTCCATCTCCATGTAGCCAATGGCATAGATCTGTGCCAGCAAATTCAAGCCAGTCACTAAAACCATCGCACCAATGTTGAGGGACGATGCCTCCAGCGGTAGCGTTAAATCGAGATTGGCAACATTGAGCCAGGGAAAGAAAAACTGCTGTGGCGGTTGGTGCCACGTTGCTGGTAGGGCTATCAGCGAATGTAAAAAGGCTAAAAACGTCATCACCACATTGGTGTAACCCGCAGGGCGCGGTCCCGTACGACGAGCGATCGACGGAAACCAAAGGACAGACAGGGCAGCACCGACTAAGGCGTAGCAAGGCACCAACCAGATGCTCTGGAGGAGGAAGAGGTCCATAAAATGACTTCAAGTGTTCAAAAAAACTGAGCGACGAGAGAGGAACGTTCGCTACGGTTGGCTGAACCAACTGAACGCTCTAGAAGCAACCCTTACTAACGCGCTGTGTAACTGTCCTAAAACGCCCACTAAGACTTTTAACTCTAAGGAACGCAAGCTACGGGCAAGGGATGAGGACAAATTGATCGCACATCGCGTCTTGATTGCTCTCATCCAAATCATATGACATTAAGACATTCTTAAAAAGGATGATTGATATGTCCTGCATATATCTATATCTATGCATAGTAATCAATAAGCTTTACTTTGTCTATAGTTAAAGAAAGAGGCAGGAAAGACTTAAATTGAGAAGGGGCGACTCGACTGTCGCTGTTCTCCTAAGTACGGCAGGTTATAGAAAGACTTGCCTTTATAGTGTTGTGCACCTGTATAAAAAATAGCGTTCAGTGACGCAGGTTTAGCTTTCAGCTTGCCTCCATGTTGGTTGTTTGCTAGCGTTTTTATTTACGGTGTTCTCGGCAGCTTTGTTTGGCAATTGAGCCGCCTTCGTTCTCGTAGGGTGAAGTCAATTGATACAAGACTGGAAAAACTCCCGAGCACAGTTAAAGTGGCTCATGGCGATGGTGCTGGCATTAGGCATCTTTTTTCGGTGTACTCACCTTGACCAAAAAGTCTACTGGCGCGATGAGGCGTTTACCTCTCTCAGAGTTTCTGGCTTTACAGTAGCAGATGTCCGTCAACAGCTTTTTGATGGGCATGAAATTGGGAAAGCTGATTTGCAAATTTATCAGCAGCTTAATGCTACAAAAAGCTGGCTGGATACAGTGCAGTCTCTCGTTGTAGAAGATTCACAGCACCCGCCACTGTACTATCTGCTAGCTAGAGGATGGATGCAGTACTTTGGCAGTTCCGTGGCAGCAATCAGGAGCTTGTCTGCGTTGTTGGGGGTGTTGGTGCTGCCCAGCCTTTACTGGCTGTGCCTGGAGTTATTTGAGTCGGCGCTAGTGAGTGGAGTGGCGATCGCACTGGTTGCCGTTTCCCCCTTCCACATCCTGTTTGCTCAGGAGGCGAGGGAGTTCGTACTATGGACGGTCACGACGCTGCTTTCTAGTGCTACGTTGCTGCGAGCCACGCGGGTACAAAAGCAGTTGTGGTGGCAACTCTATGCCGTTGTTACAGGCCTGGGACTCTACACCCTTCCTCTTTCAGGTCTGGTGTTGCTAGGGCACGGACTTTACATTGCGGTGCTGGAAGGATGGCGTTTGAGCAAAGCGACGATCGCCTTCTTGTTGGCTGCTCTGGCAGGGCTATTAGCTTTTGTGCCGTGGCTACTGGTCATGCTGAATCAGGCAGCTAAGATTCATGCCACAACAGGCTGGGCGACCGTGAAGACGAATCCCCTTCTGCGGCTTTTGGAAACTGCTTTCAATACTAGCCGCCTCTTTTTGGATGTCGATTTTGGTTGGTACAATCCTTTCACCTACATCGTTCCACCCCTAATTGGTCTGCTGGGCTATGCGCTGTACATGTTCTGTCGTCAAGCGCCGCTGCGGGTCAAGCTTTTTATCCTGACGCTGGCTGGGGCGAATGCTCTCACGCTGATGCTGCTGGATTTATTGCTAGGTGGTTTGCGATCGACGGTGCCTCGCTATCTGATTCCCTACAACCTGGGCATTCAGCTTGCGGTTGCTTATGTGCTGGCAGCAAAAATGTCCCAGCCTCATAAACGATCGCAGCAGTGGCAACAGGTGACGATCGTCCTGGTAGTGCTTGGTATCATCTCATGCGCCAGCAGTTGGTCACCCGAAAGCTGGTGGCATAAATATGACAATGCTTATCTGCCACCGATCGCGCGAATGGTAAACCAGGCACCGCAACCCTTACTCCTCAGCGATAATGTCAGCGATCGCTCAGTAGGCAACCTCCTTTCCCTTAGCCATCGCCTTAGTGACCATGTTAGGCTGCGGCTGGCAACCGAAGCTGCAACACTGGAGCCGCCAGATGCTAGACACCAGGTCTTTCTGCTGCGACCAAGCGACACTCTCGTGTCGAAACTGCAACAGGGTAAAAACTATCAACTCACGCAGGTTTACAGATTGATTCAGTTTTGGCGACGCGATCGTCTTCCCGACTCAAAGGTTTAGGCAACCCGTTCAAGCAACTACTTCGCCACCTTCGCGGTTGCCTGACGCTGGCTCTTCATCCGCTCAAAGCTAAGAGCGCCCACCCCAAGTGTCACCAACAAAATACCGAAGAGCTGCACCCCTAGTAGCGGATTGTTGATCAACACAAACGCCAGCAAGGCTGTAACAACGGGACCGCTAGAAGCCACGATCGATGCTAGCGCCGCGCCCATATAGCGCACACCAAAATTATTGGTTAAGTAGCCAACTAGTGTCAAAGCGCCCAAGATGATGCCCCCCCACCCAACGCCCTGAGCATTATCCATTTGCACGACGATCGAGTTCGGTCGCAGGATGAGGAGGACGCTAGACAACACAAAAATGGTTGAAAACTGAATGAGTGTGACTGGGATGGGATGTAGCTTTTTGAAGCCAAGCTGCATACACACTAAATAAAACGCGAATGCTATACCAGACGCGATCGCGGTCAACGCACCTCCACCGGATACACTGCCACTCGTTGATGTCAAACCAGGGAGAGCGGTAAAAATCACGCCCAGCAAAATCGTGAACATCACAATCCAACGTAAGCGTGTCGGTCGATCGCCAAAGAGGAACCATGCCAGCGGCACCGTCACAATGGGATACATGAACAAAATTGTTACCGCTGGACCAGCACCAATTTCGCCAATTGCCATGTAGATGAACACTTGAGACAAGAATAAAAAGACACCACTGCCAATAACAGTAAAGAGCGGGCGGCGATCGGACGCTGACAAAAACTTCTTCAGATCCCTCCAGACAGGGGGGTACAAAAATATGGCTACAAGCACCATCAGCGGCAGCACTATCAGCATCCGTAGCCACAAAATGAGTAGAGAGTTGCCCAAGCCAAGCTGAATAAACCCACCCAACTTAAAGCCGCCACCCAGCCAACCCAGCACAACACTTTCCCGACCAATCACCCGTACAACCACATTGTGAATGGAGAGTGCCGCAGTTGAAACCAGCACCAGCAACAACCCTAACTGAAAATTAGAAAGTTCCTTTTTCGATCGAGCTGGCAGTGGCAACGGTGCGCCCGGTGCTTCTAACGGAATTGGGCGAGCGCTCGGCGGCTCATACTGCTGACTAGGCGCTGGGTAGGCTGGACCTGGTGGCACCGTTGGTACATACGACGGCTGAGTTTGCGCTATGCCATCATTTGCCACAGGTGCGGCATAATGTCCCTCTTTCGCGTAGCCATTCTCTCTGGGGTAGCCGTTTCCATAGTATGGCTGCGGCGGTGCGGCGAGAGGGCGACCAGCCTCCACCTGAAGCTGTTCACGCAGGCGATCGATCAGCGCTTCTAAAATTGCCTCGCCCTGCTGCTCCAACCCCTGCATACGGTTCAGTTGCTGCGATAGCGAACTTTGATAGCTGTTGAGATCTTGCTGTAAAGCCTTAAAGGTCGTGCTAAAAGTAGCATCTAGAGAAGCTAAAAGACGCTGAGCATGATCACTATGACCATTGACAGCAGTCAAAGGTAAGCCTGCTTCTGAAGCCGTCGGTGCTTGAGGTGTACTGGCAAGCTGATTGAGCCGCTGGATCATCAGCGCTTGCAAATGGCTTGCTAACACCTGAGCCAACTGCTTTGCCCAAAGCTGCTGCTGTGCGATTTGCTGTTGAGAGAGCGCTTCTAGCTGGCGTGATTGCAGCGTTTGATAGTAGGCTTGCAGCTTGTCAATGTCCGTTAAGAGCCGCGTTTTTTCGGCTTGCAGGCGGGCAACATCTCGCGAAAGCTGACCAATCACCCCTTGCTGGAGCGCTGTGAGATCCTTGGCAACGGCTTGCAAAACAGTATTCACTGCCCGAGCGTTTTCCATCTCAGTTGTTGACTGGTTATCAAATAGTTTCGATCGCGGCGTGCGCCCTTCAGACATTGGAGAATCGCCCAGTTGCCCCATGAATGGTTTCCTCTAATCTGCCAATCCTAACTGCGAGTACTTGTCGATCAGCATCTTAATGATCAGAATGCCCCTTTTGATTGCCAAACTCCTAAAGCATCTGCAATTCATCCGTTCTCACGGTACTCCCCATTGAGGAAAACAATGACTCAAACAGGAAAAAATTTAAACGCGGTGAGGATGTGTGTTGTAAGGATGAACAAGAACGATCGTCAGCAGGCTCATTGACGCTTGATTAATTGTTTCAGTCAAAAAGGCTTGCGGTGCCAACTAGCACTGCCATCGATTCTTTCAGCAAGCTTGCAGAGAATATGTTCTGGGCGTAGCTTAACATAGCGTTAAGTCTAATCTTTTGGATAAGGGACACGATCGCAGCTAAACGCTGGAGGTGGCTAAGCTGAGATCTGATTAAGCATAGATCCAATTAAGGATAGACCCAAATCCGAACGATCGCTGCTTAATTTAACTAAACGGCAGCAACCAACGGCTGAGGCTAAAGATGAGTGCACCTAGCCCAGCAGCGACAGGAACTGTGACGACCCAGGCAAGCCCGATCAAGCTTAAGGTCTGCAACCGAATTGACTTCATTCCCTGTACCAAGCCAATCCCTACTACTCCGCCCACTAGCGCATGAGAGGTTGACACGGGCAAACCCAATCGCGATGCCAACAAAATGGTCGTTGCTGTGGCAAGTTCGGCACAGAAGCCGCCACTAGGCTGGAGCGGAATAATACCTTCCCCGATCGTCGCAATCACCTTCTTGCCCCACACCGCCAGCCCTACAACAATGCCCGCGCCTCCCAGCACCAGAATCCACAATGGCACCCGAAAGTTCTCTAAGGGAACTGTACCTGTTTGAGCGATGTAGACGATCGCCGCCAGCGGAGCCACCGCATTCCCCACATCATTCGACCCGTGAGCAAACGCAACAAAGCAGGCGCTTAGAAGTTGGAAGCGAGCAAAAAGGGGTTCAATGGGTGAGGAGAATAAAGTTTTGAGTTTTGAGTTTTGAGTTTTGAGCTGTAACATAGCTGCCCCTGCCTCCTCTGCCTCTAAGTAATGCCAGCTAGAAAAGGTTAAACTGATCGCTGCAATCACCCCAATTGCCAGCGAAATCGTATGGGATGGCAACGGTAATGCGACAGCAAACCTTTCCACAACAGTGGGTAGAACAATCACACCAAAGGCACTGAGCAAAGCGGCACTAAGCCAGGGAATCCATTCTCTAAGCTGCGCGATCGCGTCCGATTGGTCAAGAATCCAGCGTTTGATTTGGCTATAAAAGAGGGCTGCGATCGCGCCACTGATGACAGGAGTGACAACCCAGGTAAGTGAGATGATGCCAATCGATCGCCAATCGACAGCTTGAGAACCAATCGCAACGCAGGCAAATCCAGCGATCGCGCCGACCACTGCATGGGATGAGGAAACAGGCAGTCCCTTTAAAGTCGCAAGATTCAGCCATAGACTACAAGTAAGCAACACAGATACCATGCCCACCAGCAAAAGCTGCGGTGACTGCGCGAACAATGCTGGATTCACAATCTTCGTTGCCAGTGTTGCTGAGACATCTCGCCCAAACAACACTGCTCCCGCAAATTCCAGAATGCCTGCGATGACTAAAGCCTGCCGCAACGTGACTGCCTTTGACCCAACGGAAGTGCCCATTGAGTTGGCAACATCGTTCGCTCCCAGGTTCCAGGCAAGGTAAAAAGCAAGCAGGCTGGTAAAAATTAGCATGAGCGATCGTTCTTAGCTCCTTCTTTGACTTCTACGCTTGGGCACCGCACTTGGAGGAAAGCTAGGCTGATGGGCTTTTAATCCCTTATCACCTGTAAAAATCTCTACCTCAAACCCACTTCTAGCGTAGTAGTCAGCAACCGTTTTAATCGTTGCGTCACCGATCGACAGCTTTTGACTAGCAAGTTCAGCCCATTCAAGAGCAAGCGTCTTCAAGCCGTCTGCATCCCACAGAACCGCCTGATCGGTAAACGCTGCCCACGGTGTTTTTTCATCGGCAGCTTCAGCCATGATTTTTGCCAACGCCTGGGCCGTTTCATAGCGCTGTGAAACGGCCTGGGAAATATGATTTCCGGTTTCAATAATGGTTGCTAGAGGCAGCACTAACGTCGTTCCGGCTTGGATTTCTTTCTCTAGCTCTTGA
>DATNQS010000457.1:0-6754 GCA_036703925.1 Candidatus Sericytochromatia bacterium | reverse complement strand
GCCTAGCGCTAAGCGGGCGCGATCGCGATCCAGGGCTTCCTGCATCCGGTCAAGCAGTGGATGACCCACCCAGGCAACTTGCCCACCCTTGCGCTGAAAATAGCTAGCTTCACCAGGAAAAATTGCCAGAATGCGCTGCGTTGCTTTAACAACCAGATCAGATCGAAAGAGCTTGACACCCCATGACCATCGATCGCCCCACACCCACTCTTGGGGCGCGATGTAATAGACGATCGGCACACCTGGAAAGCGTTCTGGAAAATATTCACAGAACGCCAGGTTAGGACCCATATAGTCGATGAGGACGATCAAATCAGGTGGGTATTGCTGCAAATATTGTTTTGCCTGACGCTGCACGCGCAAGGTTGGCAATACAAAGGGCAGCGACTCAAAAATGCCCATTGACCCGATCGCGCTAGTACGCGCCAGCAGTTTGGCTCCTGCTGCTGCCATGCGATCGCCGCCCATTGCTAATAGTTCAAGCGTTAGCCCACGCTTTGCTGCCTGACGTTGCAGCGCCTGAACCAGTAGCGAACCCTGAAGATCGCCGGAGACTTCACCCGTGCTGATGAAGAGGCGAAGGGGGCGAGGAGAGTGTTGAGTTAAGGGATCTGGTTGGGGAAGCGCTTTGGATGCTTGAGTCGCTGCCGCTTCATGTTCCTGCTCACGTTCCGGTTCAATCATCATCATCACCTGACGTTCCCACCCGCTTGCCAGACGTAGGACCGCGTCGCCCCGCTTGCTGAGACAACCGTAAAAAGTGCTGGAGGTGATGCACGTGTTCGTCATAAGGCAGCATTTCTAGCTTTTCCAGCGCCTCGTTGAGAGAGAGACCAGAACGGTAGAGAATGCGGAAGGCTTGCTTGAGAGCCTGATAGGGTTTCCCGTCTACGGCATCAGCAAAGCCTGCCCGCTTGAGACCGACCCGATTTAGCGATCGCACCCGTGCAGGGTTTCCTTCAACCGCCATATAAGGCGGCACATCCCGAACAATGCGACTCATCCCACCAACCATCGCGTAGCGCCCAATATGAACAAACTGATGGACACCAAAAACTCCACTTAAACGCGCTTTCGACTCGATATGAACGTAGCCTGACAGCGCCACAGCGTTAGAAATGACCACCTGGTTTTCGATAACGCAGTTGTGCCCAACATGGACATACGCCATCAATAAATTACCATTGCCAATCAACGTTGTTTCGTTGGCATAGGTAGGACGGTTAATGGTGACATACTCGCGAATGTAGTTGTCGTCGCCAATTTTTACCAGCCCTTCGGAGCCATCATACTTAAGGTCTTGTGGCTCTGAGCCGATGGTAGCGCTTGGAAAGATGCGCGTTCTGGCACCGATTTCCGTCCAACCGTCGAGTACAGCGTGAGGACCGATCGTGGTGTCTGGACCAACCTTGACCCGCCCTCCAATTACGGCATACGCACCAACCTGCACCGTTGGGTGCAGGTCAGCACCAGGATGAATCACAGCCGTTGGATGAATTAGGGTTGCCATAGAGGTATCAGCGATCGGGAGTGAGGTAAGAGCGTTTGTACGTTATGTTTTGAAAACTGCTGTCTGTGCAATCAAAGGCAGCAAGTATGAAAGCTGCTTGAGCGCATCAGACAAATTGTAGAGGCATTGACCCGCCAAACCCAAAACGCTTTTAGTCGACGAGAGCAAATTTAAGTTCGCCCTCAGCTACCAGTCGCCCGTCTACTTCAGCCCGTCCTTGCATCGCTCCAAATCGACGACGCTTGACCGATAAAAGTTCCACCGTCATTACAAGCTGGTCGCCTGGTACGACGGGCTGACGAAACCGTACTTTATCAATGCCTGCAAACATAAAAAGCCCCCCCTGGACATCGGCCATCTGCGTCAGGACGATGCCGCCAACTTGTGCCATGGCTTCTACAATCAGTACACCTGGCATGATGGGTCTACCAGGAAAATGCCCTTGAAAGTGCGGTTCGTTAAAAGTAACGTTTTTGATACCAACGGCGAGTTTTCCAGGTACATACCGAATGATGCGATCGACGAGAGAAAACGGATACCGATGAGGCAGAAGCTTCTGGATTTCTTCAACTGGGATATGCACGTCTGTGTTGAGGTGAGAAGTCTCAGACTCCAGGCGATCGGTTTCAGCTTGAGTTTGAGTGCTGACATGGCTAGAAGCACTGCTGGAAGTATTGACATCAGTGAAGATCGACATGGGTTTAGAGCTTCGATAGAGGTGCGGGAGGTTGGAAAAAATGAGGCGCTGCTAGCAGTCGGCTACGAGTTTTGGCAAACTAGCGGTACTAGACTTTAACCAGTGAATGGAGCGATCGCGCAAGTTGAGTATGGAGCTGATGACTAGCCTTGTATGCCAGAAAATGAGCAACGGGAACGGTTCCCACTAGGCTCAGATCTCCTATTAAGTCTAAGAGCTTATGGCGCACTGGCTCATTTAGAAAGCGCAAGGGTGGATTCAGCCAGCCCTCTGCACCACAAACCAACGCATTCTCCAGGCTACCGCCTTTAATGAGTCCGCGATCGCGCAGTGCCTCAATTTGGTGCGCCAGCCCAAAGGTACGGGCAGGGGCGATTTCAGTTGCAAACGTTGCAGCAGTAGCCACTGACCCATTTGTAAGCATCGCAGCCCCAGGCAACCAACTGTGCCACTGGTTACCGATCGCAGGCAGGTCAAAGTCAATGCCGTAGGTAAACCGCAGTTCACTAGACGGACGCGCAATCACAAAAGCATCACCATCTTGCACGCAGAGCGGCTCTTGCAGTGTCCAGCTAGGACGCAGTTCTGTCTGAGCGACCACACCAACCTGTGCGATCGCGTCTGTCCACTCCTTGGCTGATCCATCCAGCAACGGCACCTCTGGTCCATCAATTTCGATGCGAGCATTGTCCACACCCATGGCTGTTAGAGCGGCTAGCAGATGTTCCACCGTTCGCACATCCGCCTCTCCAGATGCCAGTTCGGTCGAGAGCATGGTCTGTCGCACGGTTGTTATCTGTGCCGCCACTTCTGGAGCACCCGGTTTGTCTACCCGCGCGAAGTAGCGCCCTCGACCAGCCGGAGCAGGCAGCACTCGTACCTGTACTAATAGCCCTGTATGTAGCCCGATGCCCGATCGAGTAAACTCGCTTCGCAGAGTCTGTTGCAGCGCATCCCCTGCGGTCCGAGACCCTCCAACAAGAGGCGATGGGGCGTTATCGCTATGCATGACACTACCCGCTGCTGCTTGAGGCTTAACGTCTAGCTCCATCAGAAACGTTCTCCGATGCCAAAGTGAAACTGAGAATCGCCGCTGTCGTTAAGACCATAGTCAATCCGAATGGGACCTAATGGCGATTGAATTCTAAGACCAAGACCGTAACCAACGCCCTGACCTGGTTTACCCCGTACTCCTGCTGGATTACCGATCACATCATCTCCAGAGCCAAAATCCGTCGCGGCATCAACAAACAGCGCACCAGAGATGACTGAGAAGACGGGGAAGCGGTATTCTACTGTTGCTTGGAGAAAGGTCTTTGCGCTCCCCAAATCACCTTCATCAAACCCACGGACAGAATTACTGCCGCCCAAGGCAAAGGCTTCATAGGGTGGCAGATCGCCTAGCACAGTGCCTCCTTGAATGTTAAAGGCAAAGGCTTGCGGGCAATCGGCTGGTCTAGATTTGGGGTCTTGACACGCCCTGGTAAGCCTCAGGATGCGTGTTGGCACGTAGAAGCTGTAGCTACCACGTAGACGATTAAAGAAAATATTTCCGGTGCCAATCGGAATCGACTGCTCTGTACCAATACGTAGTAGCGATCCTGCTGTAGGGCGCAGCAGATCGTTGCGTCGATCGCGCACCACCCCAAACTGCACTGTAAAAAGATCGTCCTTGCCCGTCCCGCTAAAGCTCAGACTGTTGCCCAGTTCATCGAAAGGGCTAAGGTCGCCGTCACGGTCATTAATGCGAACGCGCTGATACTGCAAGCCGAGAGAAGCAGCCCACTCCGATCGCACATAAGGGTTGCCATTTAGCGGACGCGAAAAGCTAATGCCGCCCCCTGTTCGCACGACCCTGGGCGTGTCACCATCGGGCAAATTGATATCGGGTTCGCCGCCATCAAAGATGAGCGAGATCGTTTGCCGCCGGAAGAGGTTGACCGTGTAAGAGGTACGAAACGGATCGCCTGCAATCCAGGGGTCGGTAAAGTTCAGGTCAAACAGCAATTCCCGCTGCCCGATCTGCACCTCAGCGCCCAGTTTTTGGTTGTTGCCACCCAGATTCTGCTGCTGGTAGCTCACCGTACCAAAGAGACCGCTAGCAGAGCTGATCCCAGCACCCGCCGCGATCGAGCCTGAATTTTTTTCGACTACGTTTGCAACCACAACGACCTTGCGGGGGTCTTGCCCAGGGGAGAGCGACAGCTTCACGTCGTCAAAAATGCCCAAGCCAAACACCCGTTGCAGATCACGCTCAACGATTGTGCGGTTAAAAATCTGTCCTGGCTTGAGCTGAAACTCGCGAGTGACAATAAAGTCGCGGGTGCGCCCTCGGATAGGATTACCCTTGTCGTCTTGATCCTCGCCATCCTTATTGGTGAAGCGCACCTGAATGTTCTCAACGACCCCTTCAGCCACCTGAAGTGTCACAACACCCTCTGGAGAAACTTGTGGTGAGTCAACCACCTGAGCTAGCACGTAGCCGTTATCCTGATACCACTTGTTGACTTTTTTGATGCCCTCTTGCAGCTCCACTAGATTCAAGACTTTGCCATACTGGTCGCCAAACGCATCCGCAATCACTGGTTCTGGCAAAAGCGTACTGCCGTCTAGCTGCACCCTTTGCAAGACGGGATTAAGCTGCACCTCAAACGTGACCCGCACACCTAATGGCGTATCGGTGGGCACTGCACGTACGTTAGAAAAGAAGCCTGTGCCAAAGATCGCGTTGATGTCTTCTTGCAGCAGCGTTCGAGTGGTCGTACGCCCTGGTTGAGTGCGAATGACTCGGTAGACTTCCTCTTGGATGGCTCCTTCAGCGCCTTCTACAACCACCTCGCCCACCAGTACTCGTGGCTCTTCCTCTGGAGCTGCTGTGGAAGGATCTGGGGTCGGCGTTGCTGGAGCAGTTGGTGCTGTCGGAGTGCCAGGTGTTGTCTGTGGAGCTGTAGGAGTTGCTTCTGGAGCAGGCGTAGAGGGAGATGGGGCTGGTTCTGGAATAGATGGTGGAATGGTTGTCGGTGTCGAAGGAAGCGTACCATCTGGGGTAATTTGAATTCGATCAGGCGTTTCTTGCCCCGGACCTTGCTGCGCGATCGCGGGTGAGGTAGCTGGCGATCGCTGATCGGCTGTCGCTGGTTTGATTGCTGCCGGAGCCGCAAGCCCACGCAACAGCTCTGCCTGATTCACTGCCACCACAGGCACTGCTGTCGTCTTAATCGTCGTTTTCGCTGTCGAAGTACTGCCTGCTGGGATGGCGGAAGCCGCTTTTGCTTGTACAGGAGTCAGGTTTGCAGTCTGCCCCCTTGCCGCATCAGACAAACCCAGCGTTGCTGTAGCAGCAAGAAACGCCACCAGCACTGGAGATAAACGCATATTGTTCAGATTAGTTGACACGTCCACACACCACGCCCTGTCTAAAGCAGGACCCACGAAACAGCACTAACATAACGAAATCAAATCCAGGCGAACTTAAACTGGATGGGCTTAAGCCTGGTGAAATTTAAAGCACTGGCAAACTGTGAAATTTTACCGCATTGATTGGCATCAAGACTCAGGTTGCTGTAATGAGTTCCGAAAATGAGGTTAAAACTGTCACTAGGGTCAGCGATCGCTGTACGATCGCCACTGCCGTAACACCGACTACAGCGTTTGCTGCAAGACACGCTCCATCACTTGCCGATACGCCAGCGCTACATCGCCTAAATCATGCCGAAAGCGGTCTTTATCCATCACTCGCTGCGTCGGGTCAGCCTCACCTTGATTCCACAGGCGACAGGTATCGGGGCTGATTTCATCTGCCAGAATAAGTTGCTGGCGATGGTCTAGCCCAAACTCGAGTTTGAAATCGACCAGCGTAATACCGCACTGCAAAAAGAAAGATTTCAAAAAGTCGTTGATTTGGAGCGCCATTGTCCGTAGCTGATCGACTTGTTCTGGGGTTGCTAATGCCAACAACAGCAGGCGATCGCGTGTGAGCAAGGGGTCGCCAAGGGCATCGTTTTTGTAGTAAAACTCTACTAACGGTTGTGGCAGCACCAGCCCCAAGCTCAGTCCTGTCTGCTGGCACAGGCTGCCTGCTGCAATGTTCCGGACCACCACCTCCACAGGTAGAATTCGTACCGCCCGCACTCGCATTTCATTAGCACTGGACTGATCAATGAAGTGAGTTGCGATACCGTTCGCTTCAAGCTGCTGAAACAAATGACTAGCGATCGCACAATTAAAAGCACCTTTGCCTTCAATACTGCCGCGCTTCTGAGCGTTAAATGCTGTGGCATCATCCTTAAAGTAGGTCAGCAGCACCTGCGGATCATCAGTAGCGTAGAGGATTTTAGCTTTGCCTTCGTAGAGCTTTTGACGGACAGTCATGAAGAAATGAGTTTGTGGATTAGGATATTACTCGATATAACAGCAAATATTTGATTCAGCGAGGAGACAGTTACTGTTGGATCGATCCAACCATTGTAGCCCCCCAATGCAATCCTCTTATCATTGCTTTAACTGCGGCAGCATAGTATTGGCTTAGGCTGTATGGAGTTGAGTTG
>DATNQS010000456.1:0-5739 GCA_036703925.1 Candidatus Sericytochromatia bacterium | reverse complement strand
AGACTGCATCGTCTCAAGGTGGCATCTACCGTTTCGGAGGTGATGCAAAGAACCCCAAAACGCTTTCAGGCTTAACGTTGATTTTAGTCTTAAACCTATGGGAACGCCTACTACAACAGCGGATCGATCGCTATAAGGGGTATGATACCGTTCCTGGCAATGAAGTACCACCTCGCCTGAAAGCTCCTCACAGCCAAACTTTCAGACTTTGATATTGCCGCTTTCGCTCAACGTTGAGACACAGCAGCAGCGACGTAAGCATTTAGGAGCAGAGTGATTGATCACTTCTGCTCATCATCTTGTGAGGCTTATACCGTTGCGGGTTCTGCAACGGCACCAGCCTCAGCAAGCGCTTGCATCAAGTGACCAGTGGCTCTATTTCTGACTTTGCTTGCACCGAGAGGTCAAAGAGCGTGAATCAAGCTCAGAGACGCTTTCAGGCTTCACGTTAGTTTTGGGTTCAATGGCTACGGGAACGCCAGGGATGGCAGTCCACCACTTCCAGTCAGGCTCAAGACGCTTAGAAAAACGATCGTTTGTTTCGCAGCGCCAAAGGTAAGAGGACGACTGCTTCCTCAACTGTACTTCGTGGAGGGCTGTGGCTGTAATTGCTCCATGCCGCCAAACTGGGTTAACCAGGTAGTGGTAACGACCCAGTGGATCAGAGTCGTGAGCAAGAGGGAGCCAGTGAGAAAGTAGGCAACAGTGCAGGCGGCACCCAGTAAGCCCGTTAGGGTCAAGAAAACGGGGTTGAAGAAGGTAGGATTACCAACTTTGTAGAACGTTTTAGCGTTCATTGGATGGTAAGCGATGAACAAAAGGAGACCGAAGACGGCCCAAAGCAGCCACATCAGCCCAGTCACTCCAGCCCGAGGAGCGGGCAGCAACAAGACACGAAAAAGGAACTCTTCCAAAAGCGCAGGCAGGAAAAATAAGCGCACTGCTAACTGCAAGTAGGCCCACCCAGAAGCGTGCCAGGGTTGGTAGCGCAAAAAGCGTTGGGAGAAGCCAAGCGGTAGAGCGATCGCCCCATAAAGGAGTAACAGCCGGAGCGCAATGTTCCAGTCCGACCACGTGGGTAGACTCACTGCACCCAAAATGCGGGTGAACAGGATAGTGACGAGCGCCACCCTCGTTCCAGGCAGTGTCCATAAGGCAAAGACTTGCGTCGGAGCGATGGGCAGAATATCGGGATTGTTGCCGCCCACCTGGTTAGAGCGCAAAAACCACAGTTTTGCACCGTGCCGCAGAAATTGCAGACTTAGTTCATCTTGTGCTTGGCGTGGCAGAATCGTTCTCCAGCTTTGCAGAGCAGTAAGAACATTCTCCGGTCCATCCGCTGCACGGACAAAAGCACGCGGTTGGCTCTCAGTACCAGACAGAACATGGGCATTCGCTTGCCAGTCTTGTCGCACCAGCCCGAAGGGGGTGAGTTCTCGTTGCAGATCATTCCCCAGAGCGATCAGCCGTTCAAAGCGTTTAACGGTAGGATCCTGAGGATGGGAGGACCACCAGCGTTGCATCTCTGGGCTAGATTCAACCTGTTGCCGAATGGCTTGAATCGTGGCAAACAGGGCTTGGTTGGAATCCTGCACACAGGAGGTTGCCGCTGTGACACTGGCAATACCTGTACCATCGCCAGTGCGATAACGAGCGGCAATGATATGCAACTGACGAGTCAGTTCGGAGAAGGGTGAAAGCTTGTAGCCACCAAAGTCATAATCCTGCCCGATCGTATCCAGTTTGACAAGGACATCGGCAACCGGGCGGGTACCCAGCCACCCCCGTTGGAGGTTACCCATGTAATTTGTCCAGGAATGCTCTCCCGAAATGACGCCTTCAATATTGTTGGCGTAGATCTGTTGATAGCGCACCTCTAGCTGCAGCTCGTTGGTAAACGGATCGCGAATCACCGTTGCTAATCCATAGGCAAAATGTCCGGTAACAGTGCCCACAGCCGCACCTTCCCCACTCCTACCGCCCCTGCCGCCAAAAAGATGCATGACTAGCGCGCGATCGCCCTCTTGCCATTGGTCGATCGCCGCTGCTGCGGTCTTGGCTTGGGGATCAATTAAAACCGTTTGCAGTATGCCCTTGCGTTGCTGCATGTTGCGCCAGTTTTGCGCGTGAATGTAGTCTAGGCCCTGACCTTGATCGAGCAAAACTTGCTGTGGTTGCAGTTGAAACAGCGAACGTGGTTTGATGGCTTGCACCGTAAACAGCCCAGTTGGATCTTGGGCACCGTACAGATACCAGCCTGCCGCTCCTGCCGGGGATTTTTCCAGTGCTCGTGGAGTCGAGGCATAGACCCCATTACCATCAATTGGCTGTTGCGGAATGCGAACCACTGCTTGCACGCCGTCAAACTGTCTGGTTGCCGGATTGTAGTGTTGCACCCGAAAGAGTTCACTGGGGCAAGGCGGTTCACCTGGACACACTTTGGGTCTAAATTGAGGCGGCGCATTTGCCACCGTGCCTAAAATCTGCACAAGGGCAACGTATCTGCCGGTGTCTAACAGCGGTGCTTGCTCAATTTGTAAAACGGGTTGACCATTGGGCTGCTGGCTCAAGGTTGCCGCTAAGAGTGACACCGTGACATCATCCTTGGGTCTGGCTCCAGCGAGCGCTTGCAGCGGTCCCACTTGGGCGCGTCCATTTAAGCGATCAGCGAAAAGATCGGCTTTTGTACGGCGGAGTGCTGCTATCCGTGGCGAAAAGTTCACATCCCGTGTGACCGTTACCACATCTCGCTGGATCGAGCGCTTTTGGCTCCATGCCAACCGCACCTGTTTGCCAATCAAAGTGGTGGCGTTGGGCGGTGCCTCAGTGACCTCCATCCATACCCAATCGATACCACGTTGCTCTTGTGGCGTGGGCAAAATGAGTCGTCCCATCCAAGGAGCCACGGGTCGGTAAAGATCCGTCCGTAGCGTTTGCTTGACTGGATAAAACGCTGGCTGATTAAACAGCGCTTTGCCAGTGATGGCATAGTGAGAAGCCATCGTGCTACCAGGACTGCTATGTAAGAGCAGCGTCGCAATGGCAACGAGTACTCCAAGCAAGAGCAGAACCAAGCGAGCGCGCACGTGGTGCAGAATGCTGGTCATAAGCAAAGGTAAGCGTGACTCAATCAGTTTAGGGTGCCCAAGCAGGTAATATAGTTCCACCAAGTGTGACATAGTGTACTCAGCCATCGGGCCAACGCAACAAGCGAGGTGCCTCTCTCTTTTTAGAGAGAAACTGTGATCCCTTGCGAGATCTCTTTAGTGCTAAGGCAGAGAGGCAGCCTCACTTTTCTCTTCCTTCCGCATCGCTCAGGTTCTCGCCAGAGGCAGGGGCAAGCTAGAGGGTGCGCCTGCGACGTTAGCATGCGGGTTCTAGCCATGAGAACTGACGCATGAGATCTAGAGCGCTTTGCCGTGCACCGCCCGTCCAAAAGCAGCCCAGTTTTGGCGTGTGGGCGCAAAGCCTGTAGGTCAGCTAGCCTCTAGAGTCTTTTTGCTGCTCTGAACGGGCGGTGCAGGCGGGCTTTGTGATCGCAGAATCAGTCAAATTAGCTTCATGTTCAAGCACCTGCTGCAAGGTTGCATCACGTTTTTGGAGCCGTCGGCTCCATTGCCTGTGGGTTTATAATCTGTGCGATCGCAACACCTGCACAGGCACAATAGAACCAGAAAACTCATGCGCTATGCTTCAAATCGAGCCAGTCAACCTGGGGAAAAACGGAAAAAGACTGATCACCTTTGAAGTTAAATTCCAGCTCGTTGACTCATTAAGTACTAATGTCTGCTTCTAAACGACTTCACATCCTTGCCCTTTCAGCAATTGTCACAATCACCGGAACACTAGCCCCTTCCAGCGCACTTGCTTTTTCAGATACCCAATCGCATTGGGCAACCACCTGCATTAACCAACTAGCGACGCAAAAACGTGTGAGCGGTTATCCCGATGGCACTTTTCGGCCCCAAGCAACCGTCACCCGCACCGAATTTGCCGTTCTCATGCTCAATTCATTTGGCAGTGTTGAACCAACTCGCAGTGCCCCCACGTTTCGAGATGTGACCTCTAGTTTTTGGGGCTACCGAGCCATTCGAGACGCTTACGCGCGGGAATTTTTCTCAGGCTATCCCGATGGCACCTTTCGCCCCGCAGAAGCCATCCCCCGAGTGCAAGCGATCGCCATTCTCGCCAATGCCACTCACATGAGCAGTGGGGAACCGCCAGAAACCGTACTTCAGCGGTATTTTGACGATGCTCAACAGGTGCCAGCCTATGCCAGAAAGGCGATTGCGGCAGGAACCGTGGGACGGTTAGTGGTGAACTATCCAAACGTGCGGCAATTGCGACCGAATCAAGCCATGACTCGCGGCGCAGTGGCAGCCCTGATGTGCCAGTCGATCGGGCTGCCTCGCACGGTGCCTCTGAATTACATTGCGGGCGATCGCACAGTGTTTACCCTTCCCCCCGAACTGGGAGGGTACGACCGCTTTTCAGAAGGGTTGGTGCCCTTCGCCTTCAATGGCAAAGCCGGATACATGAACACACAAGGAGCGATTGTGATTGCTCCCCAGTTTGACGAAGCGTGGCGGTTCTCCGAAGGTCTAGCGGCTGTGCGAAAAGGAGCCCAATGGGGCTTTGTTGCTCGCACTGGAGCCTTTGTCATCCCCTTGCAATTCACCACTCGTCCTGACGACTTCTCCGATGGCTTAGCAGCCATTCGTACTGAGAATGGACTCACTGGATTCATTGACACAACCGGAGCAGTTGTCATTGCGCCTCAGCCCAATAACGTGACCTCTTTTTCCGAAGGGCTAGCCGCGATCGCCGTGAATGGTCAATCTGGCTTCATCGACAAAACGGGGAAAATTGTCATTCAGCCTCAGTTTGAGCAAGTCAGAGCGTTCTCAGACGGGCTGGCCGCTGTGAAAGTGCGTTCTTCCCCCACAGCTAATGCCTTATGGGGTTATATCGATCGCACCGGAGCCTTTGTTCTGGAACCAAAGTTCTACGATGCTGAACCGTTTTCTGAGGGACTGGCGGCTGTTCGGGGTCTCGATAGTGAAGGGCGAAACTGGGGCTATATCAACCGCGCGGGCGAAGTCGCTATTCAACCGCAGTTCTTTGCCCAGGCGGATTATCAAGCTCAGGTGGCAACTCCCTTTTCGGGTGGCATGGCGATGGTTCGTCGAGGTGAACAGGCTGGCTTTATCGATCGCACAGGGAAGTTTGCGATCGCCACTCAGTTTGTGGATGCCGACCGCGTCTCAGATGGCATGGCTCGAGTAAATGTGGGCGGCACCTGGACACGAGTGCAGACAGGCTGCACTAACAGCGATGGCTGCTCTTATTCCAGTCAGCTTCAGGGCGGCAAGTGGGGTTATATTCAAATGCCTCGCGCTGCCAAGCCATAGAGGCATGGAAGCGTACTTTTTGGGTACGGATGGCATTGGCGAGAATGGGCCGCGATCGCGTTGTCAGCGCTCCTGCCATACTCCGATGAAAGCCTGCACGGGCACTGCTATCGGCAAGTTCCGTTGTTTGCTGACTTGAAGTGGGACACCTGGTCGTTGAGATGGCGATCGCGTTGGCTAGTTGCACCCCGGAGCAACGGGGCAACGAAGGCATCGGGCTTGCAGGCGTTCAAAACAGGCAAAACCGCCTCTGTACTACCGCTTTTTGAGTCGGTTTATGTCCAATTTGAGTCCAGAGCCACTAGTACACCCTCAAAAACCGTTTTCT
>DATNQS010000455.1:0-2330 GCA_036703925.1 Candidatus Sericytochromatia bacterium | reverse complement strand
GATGCAGCCAAGTTACACCGCTTACACATTTCAGTTTCTTTCATCCTGAAAGTGCCCAGCGCATAGACCGCTATTAAGAGGCTGTTTGAAAAGGAATTGGTATGTTTGAATGCTGCCCATCGCCGCAGCATGAGCCGCAGCAGGACGAGATAACCCATCGTTTCTGCCGTTTCCGGCAATGCTTCGTCGTTACCATTGCGGCATCGAGACCCTTGCCACTAGCCAAACGTCCGTGCCACGCTTCAACGCTTTTTCAGTCGCACCATGCCTTTGGTCTGCTCTGGTCTTTGCCTGGGGTAGACCACCTAGCGAAAGCAAGCTCTCACCCCTGACACCAAGGAACGACCACTAGAGCCACCAACTACCCACACGCGGTAGAGCCGACAGACCTTGTGCCCTGCTGCCGCTAGCTGTTGCCGTACCCGTTTCCCTCCTTCTCGTGTGGGGAGGTTCGCCGCTGTCACCCGCACAAACAGCACTAAACCTCAAGTATCAACGCCGGTCTGCCGCTTGCGTCCTTTAGTCGCTTTGAAGCAGTCAAAACCTACCGCCTGCTGTACCCTTGCTACGGTCGATAGCGTTGGACGATCGAGAACGACTTCCGAAGGACGCTCAGACCGTCCAGTGGCGGTGCGCGGTGCGGCGTAAGCGTTCGTGGTTCGCTTTCCAGGTGCCCCTTTGTGCCAGTTGCGGCAGTCGGTAGACACCGTTTGCCCAGCGGGAAAGTCGCTCGGTAAGTTCCGCCATTGACATCCTGGCATGACCATATCAAGTATGGCGTTGAGGACCGTCCTCAGACTCGTACTCCAGGGGCAACCACCAGATTTGGCAGGGGGAAGGAGTGGGCGGCTGAAGTCAAATGAGGCAGCGGTGAGATTGCTTGAGTAGACTTTAACCATGGCTCTCACGGTGCTTGCGTTCAGTGCTTACAGCGTATGCCGTGTGAGCGTTCTTATAGTCTATCCGACTCTTTAAACAGCCTCTAAGAGGCTATTTTTGTTGTGCCACTTTTACCTGTTTTGCTTGAAAATTTTGCCGATTTTTTTGTTGTCACCCGAACAAAGGAGTAGACGTTGACAAAGAAGCAGCATGATCAGACTTATTGGAACCGGACTGATTGCCGTTGGTGTCGTTGTTATACTGGTTAATCCAATGCTGGTGCAGATGTGGGTGGCAGCGATCGCGCTGGGGCTATTGTCGCACTGGGTCGCTCAAAATTGACATTGTGTGCAGGAGAATAGATAAAGGTGGAGAGCTGACTGCTGAAAGCTGACGGCTAAAAGCTAAACGCCTCAAGATTCTTGTAAAATCACAGACGTGCCGCAATGAGAGGAACTAATGGCAGAGACACTTTTCTTTAATGCCCTGCGCGAAGCGATCGACGAAGAAATGGAGCGCGACGAAACCGTCATGGTGATGGGGGAAGACGTAGGGCATTACGGCGGCTCTTATAAAGTGACCAAGGATTTATATAAGAAGTACGGTGATTTGCGGTTGCTAGATACACCGATCGCCGAAAACAGCTTTACCGGGATGGCGATCGGAGCCGCTATGACGGGCTTGCGTCCGATTATTGAAGGCATGAACATGGGGTTCTTGCTGCTGGCCTTTAACCAGATCTCGAACAATGCTGGGATGCTGCGCTATACATCCGGTGGCAATTTCAAGATTCCAATGGTGATTCGCGGTCCCGGTGGCGTGGGTCGGCAGTTGGGTGCAGAACATTCGCAGCGGCTAGAAACCTACTTTCAGGCAGTGCCAGGACTCAAAATTGTTGCGTGTTCCACTCCTTACAACGCTAAAGGGCTGTTGAAGTCTGCAATCCGCGATAACAATCCGGTGCTGTTTTTTGAACACGTCCTGTTGTACAACCTGAAGGAAGATCTGCCAGAGGAAGAGTATCTGTTGCCCTTAGATAAGGCAGAAGTAGTGCGATCGGGCAAAGATGTCACCATCATCACCTACTCTCGGATGCGGCATCATGTCATGCAGGCAGTCAAGACATTGGAAAAGGACGGCTACGATCCCGAAGTCATTGACCTGCTCTCACTGAAGCCGCTGGACTTTGACACGATCGGTGCCTCCATTCGCAAAACCCATCGTGTGATCATTGTGGAAGAAGCCATGCGAACAGGCGGCATTGCGGCTGAAGTCATCGCATCCATTAACGATCGGCTGTTTGATGAACTTGATGCTCCCGTTTTACGGCTCTCGTCTCAGGATATCCCCACACCATACAACGGCGGCTTAGAAAATCTGACGATCGTGCAACCCCAGCAAATCGTTGAAGCTGTCGAAAAAATGGTTGCGCTCAAAGTTTAAACGCCGTC
>DATNQS010000454.1:0-1937 GCA_036703925.1 Candidatus Sericytochromatia bacterium | reverse complement strand
GCACTTGCCCTTTGTCGTGAAGTCAGCCGACACCCTGATTTACAAATCCGCAAACAAGGCAGCCGCCTGCTTTACATTCTGGAAGCACCTCGGCTTACCGCTCGTCCAGAATGGTTGACCCAAATTCCCGATCTCACTGCGCTGGGTGACGGTGATGAGCGCGATCGCCTGACGGCTGCCACGATCGCCCCTGCTAAACAACCTGAGAAACCAGCCTTTCAGCTTGAAAATGTGATTGATCCCCAGCGAGTGAACACGAAGGATAATCGCTTTATTTGGGTTGCTCTAGGGGCTGGAGTGCTGGTGCTGGGCGGACTGGTATGGTTCATGTAACAGCACAAGCATTTCCTCATAATCTTCGCGTATGCTGAGTTCTCGTAAGCCTTCGTTTCCACGATCGAACTGCCATGCCGCTAATTAGTGACGCGCCACACTTGAGGTCCCAGTCCCAACCGTCGTCGCTTCAGCGAACCAAACAGCTTGCGACACACATTATCCAGCGCTCGCGATCGCTCTGGTTTATGCTGCTGCTCTCACTGTTGCTGTCTGGCTGTGTACGCTACGACGTTGGTGTACGGTTTGACAGCTCCAATCGGGGTGAATTTGTGCAGCACATCCAGATTGAGGAACGGCTGAAACAATTTAGTGGCGGCACAGCACAACAATGGTTAGCGCTGATTAAAGAGCGAACTCAGCGGCTGGGCGGGCGACTCGAGCAGCTGCCAGATGATGATCTGCTAGTCACGATTCCATTTACAAGCAGTGGGGAGCTGCAAACCAAGTTCAACCAGTTTTTTAGCCCTCTGGAGAACGACAGCCCAACTGTAGCAGCCGCGATCGCCTTGCCGCCCGTTGCCTCTCGCTTTACCATTGCCACCAGCAACTTGCTGTTAGTCGAGCGCAATTATCTCCGCTATGAGCTAGATCTACGATCGCTCGGCGTCCTTTCATCCAGTGGTAGCGTGCTACTCAGCCCTGCCTCCCTCATTGGTCTGGAGTTTCGGCTACATACGCCCTGGGGTGCCAGAAGCATCGGGTCTGCTAACATCAATCAGCCGGACGGTCAGCAATCGGGGAAAACACTAGTTTGGCAGCTCGTTCCTGGTGCCTTGAACCACCTGGAAGTCGTCTTTTGGTTACCCAGCCCACTGGGATTTGGCACCCTGGCGATCGTCCTTTTGGTTGTAGTTGGCAGGTATTTGAAGTATCCACCATCAAGCGCTTTCAGCCATCAGCCATCAGCTTTTAGCTCTAAAGCCAAGACTGATAGCTGACTGCTAACTGCTGACTGCTTAAACCACTGCGTATGCTGATCAGTGCTTTGAGACTGCCTAGTTAAAGCGAATCCAGAGGTAAAGACTGTCCTGTAATCGAACCAGGGTGAGCCATTTTGTGGCAAGTTGGGTTGTACACTTCTGCTAAAGCCTTTGTGAGAGGGTTTGCGATGCGCCGTTCAACCAAACTCCAACGTCTACTTGTTTTCGGTCTCATCGGTCCGGTCGTGGGGTTGAACGTCTGGCTGCTGACCCAGGTGTTTCGTTACTTTGAACATCTCATTACGCTACTGGCGATCGCGGCAATTCTCGCCTTCTTATTGAACTATTCAGTACGTTTTTTTGAACGCGCCCGGATGACCCGTACCCAGGCAGTTACAGTGGTCTTGCTAGCGACCTTCACGCTGCTCGTGATTCTAGGTGTGACGCTGGTGCCGCTCTTGATCGAGCAAGCCACCCAACTGCTTGAACGCATTCCTGCCTGGTTAGAGGCAAGCCGCAACAACCTGCAATCCCTCGACAGTTGGGCAAAGGCACGCAACCTACCCCTGGATTTGCAGGGCATTACGGGACGGATTAGTGGTCAAATCGAAAGCCAGCTCCAGACGTTGGCAGCACAGGCACTTAGCTTTGCCCTCGGTACCGTCAGCGGCTTAATTGACG
>DATNQS010000453.1:0-3096 GCA_036703925.1 Candidatus Sericytochromatia bacterium | reverse complement strand
CTTATATTAAGTTCACTTTGTCATGAAAAAGCCTCTAGGTTGCCTAAAGGCAGAAAAGAGCGTATGTGAAGGTTTTCAAGCTTAAGCCAAAAGTTGTCAATCCGAACGGTTGAGGTTGCCAAGATTTAACGGCTACTTTCTCGACCTTTGACGCGATTGCAGACTACAACAAACCATCGATTACGAACCCTTCTCCGCTTGCCTTGCGCCAATGGCTGCAGCGAGAGGGTATCAAGGTTCTGAATGTTGCTGGCAATCGGCAAAGTGTCAATCCGGGCCTCTTTGAGACCACTTATGCAGCGTTGCTTGAGGCTTTAGGAGGTGATCGCACCTGAGCGCTTTCCCTGCTTGGATGCCCCCCACGTCGTCGCCTGCCACAAACCAAGCAAAACCGTCTTTCAACCTCCAAACGTGGACGAAGGCACGTGCCTTTGGCTTTGCTCGTTTCTGTAGGGAAGGTTTGCTCAGTTGCTGCATGCGATCGTCTCCCCCTCATCGTTTGCTGGGTCAAGCAAAAACTGAAGCCACCCTAACCAGTGTGCACTGTTGCACCCAAGTGCTTGCAGCTTGTCGGCCTTATGCTGGTGCTGAGCAAAAGGAGGCACAGTTAAACCAGCCTTCTCCAGTACTCAGATAGCAAAAGCAGCTAGGGGTGAGAAGCCTCCTCGCGGTCACGGTTGCCTGGGTGAAACCGGATCAAAACTCATCGCAACCGCCCTCCAACCGTTTCTTGCTCTTTTGGCAGTGACGGACACTTGACTCGCGCTTAGTGCGTCTACTTGAACAAGGCTCGGTTTAAGTTCAAACGACAGACCAATTGCCTGGCTCGCTCTGGTACCACCGCGTCCTTGACTCCAATTAATTGCAGCACAGTTAGTTCTAACGACTGGTTTGCTAGGTCTGCTGGTAGTTTATCTAGGTAGATGCGCCTGAAGCACTGGCTGTTGGTATAGTCTGAAAATGCAGGGGTAGTCGTGGCGTCAGACTCCGCTTGGTGAAAATCAAGATACCGAGCCAGTCATTAGTCGGTTGGTAATCATGCAGGTACAGAAAGATCTTGGCAAAGAAGCTGGGGTAGAGAGTTCGCTGTCAATCGGGATACCCTTGTACTGCCACGAAGACGATTAGCAGATCTGAGGCATAGAGCGGCGGAACCAGGATGTCATAAACGCGAAAACTGAGCACCTGCACTGCCTAAGAGCCAAGAGCATAAGTTTCAGTGCGAGGAGAATTGTCGCCAATTAACTGAAACACCAGGTCAGAGTGCTTCTGAAGCAAGCGATAAAAAAGCAAATCTATTTTCAACAAGCAGCAACTGTACAGGCAAAGCCGTCTGATTGTCAACGGTCGGCGGTAAGCCTTGCCGCAGCAGTCTGCAACGACTAGCGGCAGCTGACTTCAACTCGAGGCAACAGAGAAAGAAGCCCCCAGTACAAGTGAAGGCTTCCATACGCGGGGGTACATAACCCATTAGCCGCCCTTAGTTTACCTGGAAGGTCTCATCAGAACAAGTGTACTAAGATACATTATAGAGAAAGCTTGACGTGCAGCAGGGGCAGCTGACTCTGTAACGAACGACCGGAACGCCAGAACTTATCGTAAGCGCGTCACTCAGCGCTAGAGGCAGAGCGAGCGAGTCCCACAGAGCAGGCTACCGATGGCGTTGAAGCGGCGCTGAGGCACAAGATCACAGACGCACAGTTAGGAGTAGAACACGCTAAGGAGCAGCGGACACGTACTAACAAGCACAGCCGCGCGATCGCTAGCAGCACGCCGACGGTGCAGGGGGCAGTCCCGTAAAACTGGAGCAAAGTTTTTAGCAAACGTTTGCCAATCGTTCTCCCCTGTCAACGTTCCCGTAGCGTTGAGACCCAAACCAACGTGAAGGCTGCGAGACAGGCTATGCTTGTTTTCTATTCTCAAGTCTCCCGCGTGCTGAAGCAATCACTCCTGCCGTCAATTAGTTTTTCAAACGGTCACTACACCGAGAAACAAGTACTTTTAGCCCCCCAACATCACGGTCGGGCGAGTCAAAAGCGGTTCAATCACTCTTTACCGTTGTTTTTAACCCAATTGCTACGGGAACGCCAACTCTAAGCTCATGGCACCTAAATTCTGCTCGATACTCCAGCCTTTGTGCAACAACACCTTTGTATAGCTCCAATAGAGAGAAGCAGCAGTGCTCAAACTCCATTTAACGCTCCCAAACCAGCTTATTTTGTTGGCTTCCTGATCCCCTTGAGATAGTAGCTCCGGTACTTCTCACCATCTCGAAAGCGCAAATATGGGTAAGGACCACAGCCATTAATCATCTTCCAAGCAATGTGAGCCGCTTTGCCTTTGCGATTGGTGGTTGGTGCAGGTGCCTTAGTTGCTTACTGTCCTTCATCCTTTTCTTTCTCTACCGCCTCGCGTAACGCCAGCAGGGCCGCAATCAACTCATCCAATTCTGGTGAAGACAGTTGGTAGGAAAGCTGCACAATCTCCTGGACAGTAGCGGGATGCTGATCGGAGCAGCGTTTTCGAGGCATAAGAGCACACTTTTAGGCTGCAGGAGAGCGGAGATTTGTTTACGAAAAGCATTAGAGTTGTTGGGAAATAGTTTAGCTTTGAAGTGAGATTCTGACTATTTCTGTAGTTCGATGTGAGTTCAAGCTGCCATCAAATAGAAGTTCCATAATCCAGCCGCAGTGAGCATCAGATGATCATCAAAGTCCTCGATGTGATTGCGATAAACGGCACTGACAGCGCCATAACGTTTTATCCCGGCAAAGGCGTTCTCGCAAACGACACGGGATTGGCTTAAACGGTGATTGTCTGCTTTCTGTGCCTCAGTCAATGCTCCACCTTTAGGTTTCTTGTGCGGGATGTGGATGTTGTCGTACTGTTTATCGACTCCGAGGAACCCTAAATCCACCTCAATCGGAATCTCATCGGGGATGCTGCCTGCCATGTCTTCCTCATCGTGGAACTTCTTATCATGCAATTTCCCCTCGCGCGCTTTGCTCAATCCTAATACCCGCTTGCGCTGGTCTACGGCAGCCAGGTGCTTTCGCGTATGCCGCCGCTTCTTGCCCGAATAATTCAGTGTTTGCT
>DATNQS010000452.1:0-2653 GCA_036703925.1 Candidatus Sericytochromatia bacterium | reverse complement strand
ATCAAACGTGACTTCAACAAGCCAGAATCGCCAACGCTGGGCACTGAGTTTGTGGCAACCTCCATCACCTCAGACTTTCCCACCCAGTTCATTGCTCCAGTCACGGCGGCGCTTTCTAACAACCCGCATACCAAGTTCTTTAACGGTGCGTTGCGGGGCTATGTACGCTGCGATCTAAATCGCAAACGTTGGCGGAGTGATTATCGCGTCGTCTCGACGATCGCTGCACCCCAAGCAACGATTAGCACTCTCGCCTCGTTTGTGGTTGAAGACGGTAAACCGGGCGCTCAACCCGCTTAACTGGCATTAAAAACGTAGTAGAGCCGGACGGGTGCTAGATGTGCCTGTCCGACTTCGTTTTTGCTACCGCTTTTAATGTGAGCGATCGTTTTGGGCTAAGGTGCCATCTGGTGCAACTAACGTATGGCGATCGGGTGGCGCAAGGTAGATAGTACTAGGGCAAAGCCGATCGCCCTGCTGCACCTACTGCACCGCTAACACAACGCGGTTAGAGGCACTGGAGGCATTCACAACAGACTCTCACTCGACCCGCTGTAGGGGGGTTAGTTTGGGATCGACAATCTTCTGACCCATACCAGCAAACTTCACGGCAAGGCAAATCTTGTTCCCAGCACCAAAGATATGCGTCACCTGACCGTTGCCAAAGGCTTTGTGAACGACCCGATCGCCCACCGTCCAGTCATCTTCATGGGTATCTGGCAAAGAGGTCGTTTCAGAGGGGCTACGGCTTGAGGCAGCGCTCGGTTTCGTCCAGCGAGTGGGAATGGCTGTAGCCACATTGCTCTGCATGAGCTCACGCGGTAACTCTGCCAAAAACAGCGATGGGCTAGCAGGTTCGCGGTTGCCATACAGTCGGCGTTCTCGCGCGTACGAGACAAACAAACGTTCCTGAGCACGAGTAATGCCAACGTAGCAAAGACGGCGTTCTTCTTCTAGTGCGGCAGGGTCTTCAAGCGATCGAAAATTAGGGAACAGCCCTTGCTCCAGCCCCACCAGAAAGACGACCGGAAACTCCAGCCCCTTCGACGAATGCAGCGTCATCAGTGAGACTCGTGTGACTTCTTCTTCTAAATTATCCAGGTCAGACGAGAGCGAGGCGCTAGAAAGAAAGCCAATCAGACTGGGATCGTCCGTATTTTGCTCTTCAAATTGCAGCACCGCGTTGTAGAGTTCACCCACGTTTTGCATCCGGTCTTCAGCTTCTTCGGTGCCCTGGATTTTTAAGTCCTGCATATAGCCGGAGTCTTCCATGATGCCCTGGACGATTTGATTTGCAGGCAAAGTATCAAGCTGCGATCGCCATTTCTGAAGCATCTGCACAAAGCTCAACACACCTTTAGACGATCGTCCCGACAATGTTTTGACAGAGGTTTCATCGGTGAGAATTTCCCATAGCGGCACGTCCAGCTCTTGTGAAGCTTTGACTAACGAATCGGTCGTTGCCTTACCAATGCCGCGTCGGGGCGTATTGATCACACGCAGTAGGCTAACTGTATCGGCAGGGTTGGCGATCGCCCTCAGATAGCCCAGCACATCCTTAATTTCCTTTCGGTCATAAAACCGCAGCCCACCCACAATCTTGTAGGGCACTTCATGCTTCATCAGCACTTCTTCAAGCGCCCGCGATTGAGCATTGGTGCGATAGAGGATCGCAAATTTGCCCCAGTGGAGGTCAGGATGTTTGGCTTCCATGACGCGGATCTGCTGTACGACAAACTCCGCCTCGGCGTTTTCATCGTCAGCACGATAGCAGAAGATAGCTTCGCCAGTGCCCCGCGTGGGCTTCAGCACTTTGTCGATGCGCTCAGTATTGTTGTCGATTAGGTGATTGGCAACTGCCAAAATGTTTTCGGTCGATCGATAGTTCTCCTCTAGCTTGACCATCGTACGGGTGTCGTCATCCGGCAATTGGTCGCCAAACTCCTTCTGAAAGCCCATCAGGATGGTGAAATCTGCCGCTCGGAAGGAGTAAATCGACTGATCCGCATCGCCTACAACGAAGACCGATCGATACTCCCACTGGTCAAAGGTTTGGGTGCTGTCACTATTGGTTACCAGCAGGCGAATTAAGTCGTACTGAGTCCGGTTGGTGTCTTGATATTCGTCTACAAGAATGTGCCGGAAGCGGCTATGCCAGTAAGCACGTACCTGTTCATTTTGGCGAAACAGCTTGACGGGCATCAAAATCAGGTCGTCAAAATCCAGCGCATTGTTTGCCACCAGCGCATCTTGATACATACTGTAGACGTTGGCGATGACCCGTCCACGGTAGTTTTGCTGCTCGCGCTCTAAATCTTGCGGTGACCAACTCTGGTTTTTGGCGTTACTAATGGCAAAGCGAACAGAGCGAGGATCAAACTTTTTGTCATCCAGGTTCAGCCTGTTCGTCACGATATCTTTCACCAGGCTTTGCGCGTCCGATTCGTCAAAGATCGAGAAGTTACGATCCCAACTGCGCCCCTTCTCATCCTGAAACTTCTCAATATCAAGCCGTAAAATCCGCGAACAGAGCGCATGAAAAGTGCCAATCCACAAATGTTTAGTGATGTTCTTGTAGACTTTTGACTTCAGCTTGGTTTGCTCGTAAGGCGGCAGCGAATCCAGTGGTTTACCAAACTGGCTATGTGATTCG
>DATNQS010000451.1:0-3759 GCA_036703925.1 Candidatus Sericytochromatia bacterium | reverse complement strand
CGCCAAAGCCTTCAACGCTGCTTCCAGTATTGTGAACGAATCACCCAGGTTGCTACCTAGCGCGATCGCGCAATGAGCCAACGCTACCGTAGCCGATTCCTCCGACATCGCCAAGCCATCTCCAAAACCCACTCCCTCTTTCCTACTCCCTACGCTTTAACGCACGATCGTCAAAATTGCGGTCAAAAGACTCAGCAAAATGAGTACCCACAGCACCGAACCGGGAATGAAGGTTAGTAGTCCAACGCCACGCAGAATCCAGATCAGTAGCGTCATTGACAGCACTGCCAAAAACGCCACCATGCTTGGCTTGAGCGATCGTCCCATGTCTCTACCGCCTCTGACTATTGCGAAGTCCACCCAGAATGCCGATACCCGCCGCCAGCAGCAGCATTGCCCAAATGGCGTAGTTAGGTAGCGTCGTCAACACGCCAAGACCCTTCAGCACAATGAGTACCGCTGTCAGCACCAACATGACGCCAATAATATAGAGAATGATGGAAATACCAACATTATTCGGGCTGCCACTCACAGGCTCATCTCCTCAAACTGCTACAGCACCTAACCATTGTGGCATGTGGAGGGAAGGGGAAGTTTTGAGTTCTAAGTTTTGAGTGATGAGTTGGCTCTACCGTTTACCGGCTGGCGATCGACCACAGCTACATGCCCCCAGCTTGCACCGTTTTCTAGGGTCGCCAAATTGATCCTATGGTGCTCACGCTACTCAGTTGGCTTGCCAAAAAGTTTGGGCGCGAGGTCGAAACCGGACAGCTCATCGATCGCCGTTTGACGCACCAGAATTTTGCTGGAATGCTAGGCACTACACGGGTGACGATTACTCGCACTCTCAGCCAGTTTGAACAGCAAGGCTTGATTCATCGCTTGCCCCTACGCCGCATTGTGCTAAAAGAAAGCGACTTCTGGCATTACGAGATTTAAGCGATCGCTAATACACGTCATCGTGGTCGCCAAGATTCAGCAGTAAAATTGCCTCTTCTTCGTTTCCTTCTGGGTTAGCCACAAATGCAAAGAGGATGCGATAGCTGTAGTCAATTGAGCAAGCCTAAATACCAGCAAACTCACCCGAGAGCTTGTGCGTTTTCAACATAGGATGAAACGGATCTTCGGCGAGTTGTTCTAGAGTTTCCTCAATCATGGGGCGCAGTTGAGGGTTTTGGCGCACCATACGCTTAAACGCACGCAGGGATTTTGAACTCCAGGCAAGTTGTCTCAAGCATCCAACTCCGCTAGAAGGTCCTTCACAGAGCCATATTTAATACTGCCGTTTGCAACGTCCTGGCGAACATCTTGAATTTCTTCCAAAAGTTGCTGACTCTGCTGCCGCCTCAATCGCTTTGTCAGAATTTCTAGCAGTAATTGACGCTCTTCTAGCGATAAAGCTTCGGCAATGTCGATCGCTTGCTGAAGTCGAGAGGTTTGTAGGGCATCCGTCATAGCTTTAGACCAATTGAGTAAGGACGGTTACTTCAATCATGGAGCGCATGTTAATAAAACTAACGTACCTTATAAAGCGCTCTATAAGGGGACTTTGTATTATTAGAGGAGTAATCAACGAACTTTTCGTCTGATGCTGCAACAATTATTCTAAAACGGTGTGGAAAAAATAATCCTGCTGTTGCAATCCCTCTAGGAGAAGCATTTTCGACTGTTAAGCCTTTAGGAAGTTTAAAGAGAGTTTCAATACCGTTAACAGTTAGATCTATATCTTGTGTCAGGATTCCTAACTTATACTCAGGTTGGATAATCCAATCGAAGATAGTCAATATATTAAATACCACAGAAAAAAGTATAAGCAGAGTAAGAACTGATTTCCAAATTTTTCGTCTTAAATTCATTTTATCTCTCCTCGTGAAACGTAGTTTATTCAGTAAGTAGTTTAATTCACCAATTTTATTTTTAGCGTGCCGATGTGAGATTAATGCTATGTCGCTTAACCTTATCAGTATTATCTACAAAGGAATTTGAATTTGCGTAGTATGCTTCCAATGCTATTTTTCATGTAACTGTAAAGAGTCTCATCCCCCGCTTCAAGCCCGATCAGATCTTGCCTAATAAAGTGCCTAAATCTAGCATTAAATTAGCTTGCCAGTAGTACAGCCTTCTTTCACTGTTGTACTCCCATCCCGTGAATTTATAGCGCCTGCCGATACTGCCCTCTGGTAAAGGGTCATACCCAATAAAAAGCCCAACACCACGATCGATGTTGGGCTTTTTACATTCAAGGCAATTGATAAAAGTCAGATTGCCAAAAGCAGTTATGGATTGGCGTAAAAATCGTTGCTGACGACTAGCCGGAGATCGGCCGAGGGATCAATCACAATCAGGTTAGGAGTAGCTTGCGTTTGGGGTGCCGGTTGTCCGCCCGTTACACTTGACAGAATGTTACCCAGATCAAGCTTTTGTCCCAGAATCGTTGCGAGGACAGCGCTGGTTGCCGCAGAGGTTGCCGCATCTCTGAGCGTGCCAGGGTTGGTATTTTGGGTTACGGGTTGCCCAGTGACGACCTGAGAGCGTGCACTGAAGGGATACGATTGATTGCCGATCGACACCCGTTGCGCGATAAACTGCGTGCCCAAGATTTGACCATTGCTGCTGACTGGAATCAGTTGACCCACAATGTCACTATCTTTAGGAACAACGACTTGACCCTGAGCATTTTTAAGATCATCAACCACTCGTAGAGTCAGGTTATTGATCGTCTCACCCGGAGTCACCACAATCTTTTGTGAGCCGAGATAGCGAATGTTAACAGGTGTCCCTTGAGGCACCAGATAACGAGGATTTAAAGCAGTTGATGTAGGGGTTGGGGTGGGTGTGCTGCCTGTGGTCGGTGTGGTGCCAGTCGTTGGTGCGGTGCCGTTCAAGCGGGCAATGTAGTTGTTTGCACCTTCGCTCGTGGCGATCGGTGGCAGTTTGCCTTGATTTACCAATGTTTGGTAGATATAAGCTGCAACATCTGCACGAGTCGCGGTTTCATTGGGGTTGAGGAAGCTGACGTTAGGGTAATTGACCACCACATTCCGCTCTGCCGCTGCTGCTACGCCACTTTTTGCATAGGCGGGGATTTCGCCACTATCTCTAAACGTCGCTAGCGTTGTATCAGCAACACGGGTCGGCGTGAAGTTCAAACCGCTGGAGAGAGCAACTAAGACCTGTACTTTCGGAATTTGCTGTTCGGGTTTGAAGGTGCTATCTGGATAACCGCTCATGAAGCCTGTTTCGTAGGCTTTGCCGATCGCGGGTGCTGCCCAGTAAGAGCTAGGGACATCAGCAAAGCCACGCGAGACGCGCACTGTATTGTTGCTGAAGGCATTTTTGACGATCGCCGCAAACTGAGCGCGAGTTACAGGCGCATCGGGCTTGAAGGTACGATCGGGAAAGCCTGCGATAATCTGCCGCTCAGCCAGGGTTTCGATGAAGGGTCGCGCCCAGTGAGAGCTGGTATCTGTAAAATTGGCGGCGGAGGCTGGAGCCGAAACGATAAATGGTGCAATGGCACTTGAGGTCACACCCAATGCCAACAGTACTGCACCTGTTGAAGACCAAGGACGAACACTAGACATAAAAAAACTCCGTAAACGCTTGAGCGATACTGACGAATTACACGTATTGAGCGATAGCAAAAAATCGTTTTCCTTGTGAGCAATGTCTACACGCTCAATAAAGGTTGGTGATGCAACCGTGGTTTGCGTGTAACCTGATGACCCGGTTTCGATGGCAAAGCCATTGATCACTTAG